>JAHIQT010000102.1 GCA_018903255.1 Bacillota bacterium
ATCAGGTCATAATAATCAGAAAAAATATGCTGTAAAATACTCATGCTTTAATTTTACAACAAATCAAAGATAAAGAAAACCAAAAAACCCCTCAAGATTGAGGGGCAGGGGTGTTGACGTGCCGTAGGCACTTTTTTATGATGCTGCCTAATACCGATGAGGCGACTACCGAAAAAATTGTCACGCGAATGAACCAGTCGGTCGCCCTGGCGCCGGTTGATCAGGGGATGCTGTCAATCGCCTTTGGTTGGGACACCAAAAGAAATCTCTCCGAAGATATCCAGGCAGTCTTTAAAAATGCCGAAAACTATATGTACAAGCACAAACTGCAGATGAAACCGCAGGTTCGCGAGGATACCATTCGCATCATTATGGCGTCGCTCTACGAAAAATGCGAAATTGAAAAAAGTCATAGCGAGAATGTCCGTCGTTATGCCCAGCAAATTGGCCAGGCAATGGATCTTACTGAACCGGAAATGGAGACCCTGCATTGGGCGGCCTTGCTTCACGACATCGGCAAGGTTACCCTTGCAGCGGGGGTTCTCAAAGAAAAGACGACCTTAACAAACGATCAGTGGGTGGCGATCAAACGTCATCCCGAAATTGGCTATCATATTGTCAACACCTCGGCAGACATGGCCGAAATTGCGCTGGCGATTCTGGGTCATCACGAGTGGTGGGATGGTAGTGGTTATCCCAAGCATTTAGCAGGCCGAAAAATCCCCCTGAGCGCCCGGATTATCGCGATTGCCGAGGCCTATGATGCAATGTTGACCGACCGCCCCTACCAGCCGGCGCTGACAAAAGCCGCGGCAATCGCAGCGATCATCCAGGGCTCCGGCAGCCAGTTTGACCCGGCTATTGCGGCGCTTTTTGTGAATCAAGTGGTCGGCAATTAATAAGAAAAACAACAATCAAATATTGAAAAAATAAAAGGTCGCAAAGCGTAGATTTCGTAGATTTTGGTTATAAAAATGTAGGCAATGCAAGACCGGGATAGGTCAGCTGCTCTGAAATGTTTAAATATAAACATTTCAGAGGTGTCAAGCATTTTTGAAAATGTCCCGAAAAAGATAAAACATAAGCACTCATAAAAGCGAGTGCGTTAAGCGGGAATTAAACCGCTTATAGGGGAACCAAAAACGATCAAAAGTTGAGGCTAGGGAGATCATCGCGATGCGCCTGTTTATTGACGTATCGTTCAAAAGAAGCCTGTTTCCATGGATGTGACATCGGTGGAATATAGCGTTTTCGCGGTTTTTTTACGGGTTGAACAAAGTCGAAGTTTTTGGATGTTTGTTCATGCCTGGGGATTTCATCCAGAGCATAAACAACTTTTCCAACACAAAAGAACAGGGATTGATCGAACGCCTGAATAACCATGCCTGAGGTGCCCTTGTAATGATAGACGGGAAGACCTTTGGCATCGAGAAGTCTGAAATAGCGGTTATTAAAGCGAATACAGTGACCATTGTCAACCTTTCGATTGCTTAAGACTGCCAGAGTAAGATTGATTTTTTCAGGATTCGGTTGCAATTCGAAGACCGACTTGGTATGATCAATGGCAAGAGCGAATTGTGCATTGAATTTTTTTATGTAGGAGTTTAAAAACTCGTTTGCCTGCTCAAGTGTAGTTGCGCCTGCCAATTGTAATTCAAAGGGCAGGCGTGATTGTAATGTTTGGAACATCCGCTCAACTCGGCCTTTCGCCTGGGGAACACTGCTGGTTTTTATATCAATCCCCAGCTGCTTGCAGGCATAACCAAACTGAGTAAAGGTGTCACCTTCAAGAGAAGGTGATTTTTTTTGTTTGTACTCAAAAACAGTCCGACGATCCGTGAAGAACATGTACGGAATCCCGTGATTATTGAGGATCTGATGCAGGATATGGTAATAACCATTTAGCGTCTCCTGGCGGTCGAAATAAGCGCCGACGATGGTGTTGGTCGCATCATCCACAGCGATATGGAGCTGGGATTTTTCATCCCCGAACCAGTGATGCAGGGAAGCATCCATTTGCAGCATTTCGCCAAAGAAAGCGCAACGGGGACGGCGGGGATGAGCATCCTCAATGGCGAGAATCGAAGCGGTGATCGCAGCCGACTGTTTTTTAGAAGTGGTTGACTGCTGCATCGCTTCCAATTGTTTTTTTAGATTCTTTTTCGTAATCCGACACGCTTTAGGCGAAAGAATAAAGGCCGAGGCAAGTGCCGATCGCACCACGCTGATTGAAACCTGAATCGCTTCATGCTCGCCGAGAAGTTCCTGAAAGTGCTGGAAGTTTGTGCCATAGTAACGTGTCCGGTAGAGATCGATAATCAATTGTTTTGTTTCGGAGTCAACGGTATGAGCCGGCTGGCGCCCCTGATTTCCATGAACAAAAAAAGATTTCCCAGTTTTGCGATAGCCACTAATCAGGCGATTGATGTGCCGCAAGGAGCACCCAATTCTTAATGCCGCTGTCTTTTTATTCCCATTTGTATCCACCAGTAATTTTATCGTCTGATATTTTAATTCTTCATTCATTTTCAAGCTGACCTTTCTGATTGTCTTGCCTCTTTCCAATAAAGTTTAATACTTATTTTCTGAGGTTACATCATACACTAAATTTTGATTTTGGGACATAATCAAAAGTGGTACACTAGGACATTATCATAAGTCGTTCATA
>JAHIQT010000103.1 GCA_018903255.1 Bacillota bacterium
ACTTAAAAAACCTGGGAGCCCTTGAATTTTTGGATCAGGCAATCAAAGACGGTAAAATCAAACACGCTGGTTTTTCGTTTCATGATGACTATGATTTGTTTGTCGAAATTGTCGATGCTTATGATTGGTCATTTTGTCAAATTCAATACAATTATCTGGATGAAAACTATCAGGCTGGTAAAAAAGGTCTGGAATATGCGGCTAGTAAAGGATTGGGGATAATCATTATGGAACCAATCAGAGGCGGTGCGTTGGTCAATAAATTACCCCAAGAAGTTTTAGCCGCCTGGAATCAAGCACCAATCAAAAGAACCCCGGTTCAATGGGCGCTGCGGTGGGTCATGAATCATCCGGAGGTTTCCGTGGTACTCAGCGGCATGACAACGATGGAGCAGGTGATCGATAATTTAAATACTGCAAACGAAGGTGCGGCCAACTCCTTATCCACAGAAGAACAAGCATTAGTGGATTTTGCCAGGAAAACAATAATGGCAAAGATGAAGGTCAACTGTACAAATTGCCGGTATTGTATGCCGTGTCCATCCGGGGTCGATATCCCGGGACATTTTTCGCTTTATAACAATGCCTATTTGTTTGATACACTGGAAAAGGCCAAATCTCTCTATGCTACGATGTTTCCCAAAGATGCTAAAGCCTCTAATTGCGTTGAGTGTCGAAAATGTGAAGAGCATTGTCCCCAGAATATCGCCATTATCCAGGAATTGAAAAATGTCAGAGAAGCATTAGAATAAAGTTGAGGATATTAAAATTTCCGCACTTTTAAGGTGATGATGGATTTAAATTAATGATAATTCCCGACGAAGACTGCTTAAAAGCCTGCAGTGAGTCGGGCAAACGGCTTGCTTAGTCGTATCTGAAGTAAAGAGAAGGCCCACAATCACGAAAAAAACCATGGCGCGCGTTTAGCGCCATGGTTTTTGTTTCGATTGCACATAAGGATTTTAAAATAGTCAGCAGAACTGAAAACTCAGGCTTTCTTTTTTTGCATTTCCAGTTTTTTTAGCTCAAACTTCTTTTTATAGTAGCAGGCATATACCTGGGCGTTCTGCTCCTGTTGTTCACTGACAGAAAGTAAGCGGCACTTGTTGATGACCATCATCTGCCCTTTAAAAATGAGATAGATATCTTCGACATCGCGCAGTACTTTGTTGGGGTCCGATAATTGATTGATTGTTTCTTCAGCTAAGATTAATAATTGCTTTTTAATTTCAGAATCCGATAACTTCGTGGTTAAATCGCCCTTGTTTTTGTTCTTTTTGGGAAGATTCGTAGAAGCGCTTAATGGCGATTCGGAAGGCGCCGGGGTTTCTGAAGGTTTTTCTGTACTGGGATCCGGGCTCTCTTTTTTTGATAATTTTATACGTCCGTGAAATTCGTCTCTGGTGATTCGCAAGATGGTTACCTCCACTAAGTTTAGGAATAGATTTATTCAATGAAAAATGATGCTAAAATGAGAATTCATAATTGTTATATTCTATCATTTTTTAAACGAATTGACTATTAATAAATTTAGCGAGTTATTACTGAGGGTGCAACTATTCAAAAAATAAAAACAACGCTCTTTGATGAGACCGTTGCTTTCATGAAAGGTTGGAATAGGTTAAGTGTTTGATGAGGCTTTGCTTAGTCATAATATATAGGCTAATGCTTAAAGCTATCTTGAAATGGTTCTGAGTTAAGAAATCATTAAGAAATTCTAATATAGATTTCAATCGTAAAAGAGGCTATCTGAAGTAAAAGCGACTGGTAAAAAAGATGTAAACAAAAATTATTTGGCTGGTTAAGACGTCTAAGGTGGTAAAATAGAAACAGAGCATTGGCGATCAAGCGAAGGAGAACAGTAGATTATAACGAGGAAAATACTAGAAAAAAGTCTGAGGTGATACTCAGGCTTTTTTGATGTCAAAATTAAAGCTGATCTATTAGAAATTTTTACAAAACTTCACAATTAATTAAGTAAATCTTGGACAAAGCATGAATAATATATGCTATAATAGCAACGTATAACTTTTTTCTGATGGGATGATTTTGTTAGCGACTCGATCATTTGATAATCGATCAATGAGCAGTTCCCGCAGATATAGTTTATTAAGAATGAAAAAAGTGGAGCGTGGAGAGAAGGCATCATGAATAATCAACATTTTGTTAACAAGGCTTTTCGTATATTTGTTATCAATAGCATCCTTTCCTCGGCTGGGGTGGTGCTGGGAACTTTTGTCGATGCGATCATTCTGGGTAATGCCTTTGGAACGATTGGCTTGTCGGTACTGGCAGTTTCAATGCCGGTATATGCGGTTTATAACCTGTTCGGCTACGCCTTTGGAGTCGGTGGATCGCTAAAAGTATCGGAGTCCATTGGAGCCGAGGATAAAGATGGAATTAGATCTTATTTTACCGTGGCAATGTTTTTTGCCGTGGCAGTGGGAGTCATTATTGCGGTCATGGGAAGCCTCTTTCTGCCGACCATTATTAGCCTCACCGGCGGGGCGGGAATTGCGACGGCCAGCGACTATATGTGGCCGATTGTGCTCGCAGCACCGATATTTATTCTGGCTCCGGTGATGTCGCTACTGATTCGCAGTGACGCTGATCCGTTTTTATCGACCCTGGGGATTACTGTCTCGGTGGTAGTGAATCTGGTGTTGGATCTCGTCTTCATCTTTGGCCTGAATATGGGCGTGTTTGGCGGGGCACTGGCTATGATTATCGGACAGTCGTGTGCGATTATCATCTATTCACAGCACTTTTTTAAAAAACATAACCACCTTAAATTATGTCAGACTTCCCTTAGCCCAAAAGCGGGCTATCAGCTTTTTCAGGGTGGTTTCGGGATTGCATCGGCCTTTATTTATCAGGGAATCACCCTGATCGTCATCAATAATTTACTCAGTGTGACAGCGGAGGTGGGGGGACTGGCTGTCTATAATATCCTTTTTAATGTATCGCTGTTTGCCTATGCCATCTTTGATGGTATTTCATTGGCGCTGGCACCGCTGGTGGCAACTTTTGCCGGCGAGAAGGATACCGAAGGGGTTTATAACACCATGAGATTGTCTTTAAAGACAGCGGTCTTACTCAGTGCCTTATGCGCCCTGTTTTTGCTTATCTTGGCAGAACCGATTGCGGCCATGTTTGGGGTAGCGGAAAATCTGCCACTGGTCGCTCAGACCATCCGAATCTTTGCCTTCGGGGTAGTGCAAACCTGTTTTAACTGTGTTATGGCACACTTTTATCAGACCATTAAGCGACCGACCCTGGCGGGGTTGATTTACTTTATGCGGGGATTATTGCTACTGATCGTTTTTTCGGCCGGTTTTATTCCGGCTTTTGGAGTGCGCGGAACAGCATTAGCAATTGTGGCGGCGGAAACGGCTACCATGGTGATCCTGCTCTTTGCGGCTTTAGTTATCAAGAAACAGGGTGGTTACCGAAATCTGCTATTATTTAAGGAACCGAGTATCGCCAAGGATAAACTATATGAAACCACCCTTTCTTCTGATATTAAAGAGCTGGAAAAATGTGTAATCGAAATTGAGGCCTTCTGCGAACGCTTGGATATTGACAGTAAGAACGCCTATTTCATTAACCTGACCATTGAAGAATTGGCAGCTAATATTATTAATTTCGGTTTTAATGATGGCAAACCGCATTATATTCATATAAAAATCGCGCTATTTGAAGAGGATATCTATATTCGGCTCAGGGATGACAGCACCAGCTACAATCCTTTTGAAGAATCCGAAAAACCGGATGAAGCGCTTGATTATCTGGGCGTATCGATCGTCCGTAAAAAGGCAAAATCCTTTGCCTATAACCGAACCCTGGTATTTAACAATTTGCTTATTATTCTATAAAAAAGGTGGCATATATGAAAGAACAAAAAAGTATTCGTCGAATCAGTTTAAAAACCAAGTTTGCCTCAGCCAGTATGATTCTGGCACTGGTGTTGTCGCTGGTGATTGTGCTGGTTTCTTATTTCAGTTATCGGGATTCGATGTTTAAGCGCTATGAAGAACATATCACCGCATTGGTGAATACGGCTTCAGTCCTTGTTCCGGTTGATAAGGTTAACCAGTATTTTGAAACCGGCCAGACCGATGCTGATTATGAATTGTTTATTAAAGAGTTGCAGATCATTCAGGAACAGAACCAGTTGGAATACCTCTATGCCTACGTACCCACTGAAAAGGGGTTTGAAGTTTTTGGTCAGGGAACTAAACCGGGGACGATCGGTCATTTTGTATTTGGTGATTTTTTGGGTGCGGACTATTTTCCGCAGGAAGACATTGATGCCGCTAATCAGTTTTTTTCCGGTTCTGAGAAAATTAAGACAATTATCACAAATGAAAGCGAGTTTGGATATCTGATTTCTGCAGTTAATGTGTTAAAAGACGCGCAAGGGAATGCGGTTTTGATTGTTGGGGCAGATATGTCTATGGATGATATCGATTCAACCCTTTTTAATTATATTATTCTGGTTTCTTTCATTGCGGCACTGATCTTAATTCTGTTTATCACCATTTATCTGTTATTTCTCAACAAATCGATTATTGATCCCTTGCAGGTGATTGTTGATAATGCTACCGATTTTGTCAATACCAATATCGATGATAACCTCAGTGAGATTGTCGCTTTGAATATCGAAGTAAGAACGGGTGATGAAATCGAAATTTTGGCCGAAGCCTTCAACAAGATGACCAGTGATATTATCCGTTATATCAAAGAACTGACCAGTGCCACTTCTGAGCGAGAGCGGATTGAAACCGAGCTGCGGATTGCCACCCTGATTCAGGAAGGGATGCTGCCCCGGAATTTTGAGTATCCCGACAGAAACGAGTTTACCCTTTATGCCTCGATGCGGTCGGCTAAAGATGTGGGCGGCGACTTTTATGACTTCTTTTTCGTCGATGATGATCACTTTTGCATCACCATTGGGGATGTTTCCGGAAAAGGGGTTCCAGCGGCTTTGTTTATGGCGATGACTAAAGCAACGGTAAAAGACCTGGTGCTCAGACGCTTGCCTGTCGATGAGGTCATGACTGAAGCCAATATCAACCTGTGCAACAACAATGAACAGGGCATGTTTGTGACCTTGCTGATTGCTGTTATTAACGTCAAAACAGGGGTCTTCCAGTGGTGTGATGCCGGACATGATCCAGCAATAATCTGGAAAAAAGATGGCACCGTTGAAATGCTTACCGGCAAGAAAGGATTTGTCTGCGCCGGCATGGAAACGGCAAAATACAAGATGAATGAATCGCAAATCGAAAAAGGCGATATCATCTATCTCTATACCGATGGAATCCCTGAGGCGAATAATACCAAAAATGAGTTTTATGGACTGGAACGTCTGAAAACTTTGGTTGCTTCAAAAGACGAGCATGATATTAAATCCCTGTGCGCTGATATCTTAGCAGATGTGGATGAATTTGCCGATACCGAACCACAGTTTGATGATATCACCATGCTGGGATTTAAGCTTGAGGAGTAGAAAAATGGATATTCTTATAAAGCAGGGTGAGCGTTTATCGATGCAGGACTTTGAAGCCATTATGGAGTTAGATCGTAAAAGCTTCGGAGATAACATCATATCAAATGAAGGGATGGCAGAAAAACGATTTTTAAAATTTAAAGACGGTTTTATTGCGGCATTCGCTGATAATGTGCTGATTGGTTTTACCTGTTTTTTCAGTGTCGATTCCGGCATTTATCAACGGGCTGTCGATAACCAGGAGTATATCGATGACAATCTGAACGACACAGAAGTGATTCCCTTAGAAAAGGGAAGGGATAACGATATTCTATTGTTTGATATAGTTGTTGAGCAGGCGTTTCAACAGCAGGGAGTTTCAAACTTATTAGTCAATTCAATCAAGGATTATCTGAAGAAAAAAAACATCGAAGGCTGTCCGATTGGAAAAATAATCGCTTTTGCAATCACCGCCGATGGTGTTAATAATATGCTATATCTTGGGGGAAAGCCGATTTGGTCCAAAGATAAGGTAACACTTTTTGAACTCTATAACGATATTTTCTTGAGGCACATATGATAACAATAGGGGACAAAAAGTTAGATAAAAGCAACTTAAAAAAGGCAGCTGATGTCTTGTGCAATGCCTTTAAGAACGATCCCCTCTATCTAGCCGTGTTTCAAAATGAGAAAGATCTTTGCCGATACATCAAATTGATGGTTGACTACTACAATCGCAATGGGGAGATTCATGTGGCAGTTGCTGAGGATAAAATAGTCGGGGTCTCTATTTGGAACCACAAGGGCAGACCCTTTTTTAGTATCCGCAGTGCCCTTGCCAGTGGAATGTTTAAAGAGTTAATCAAATTCCTGATGCTGGCGCAGATCAAAAGTTTGATCATGGTCAAGAATGAAGCGTTGATCACCGAGCGGTATCATTACAATAAAGAGCATCATTATCTATTTATGATCGCTTCGGTGAGAAAAGGTGCGGGTCGGGCACTGATGGAATATGATATTAAAAAGTTTAGTGACTGTCCCATTTATTTGGAAAATAGCAATATCAAGGACAATCAGAAATTTTACGAGAGGCTCGGATTTCATTCCATAAAAACGATTGACGTGATGGGTACTCCGGTAGATTTGTTAACCAACAGTAAAGGAGATCAATAATATGAAGAAATTAATCGTTGATGCGTCGACAAAAAATTTGCCTGAGATTCTCGAATTTATCGATGCCGAACTGGAGGCAGTTGGTGCCGGTATGAAAATGATCTTTCAGGTTGATTTGGCGGTAGAAGAGATATATACAAACATTGCCCACTATGCCTATGCTCCAGATGAAGGCGAGGTAATCATTCAATTTGATGCCTATGGTAACCCGCCACTGGTAGAGATCCAGTTTATTGACTATGGTAAGTCATTCAATCCCCTTGATAACCCCGATCCGGACATCACATTGACGGCTGAAGAGCGTCAAATCGGGGGGCTAGGTGTGCTGATGGTTAAAAAAACCATGGATGAGGTGGACTATCGCTTTGAAGAAAGCAAAAATATTTTGTCGATAAAAAAATATGTAAGTTAAGTCATCCGACAGAATAACAGGCAAATTTGGGGATCGTGAACATGAAGTATTTACTGGTTAAACCAAGGGTTATGATCCCGATCACCGGGATTGGTTGTAAAAAAGACAGAATTGAGGAGGCGGCAATGCCCAGTAGACGAAAACTTATGGCCTTAATGTTAGGGTTTGTAATCATATTGATCAGCGGTTGTTCAGCCGCAGATGAAGCGAAGATCAGTAGCAGCAGTGACTTAAACCAGGCCGGCTATATCATCGGTGTTCCTGAGGGAACACCGCCAGAAGAAGTGGCTAAAGCGTTTATGCCTAATGCCGAGATCTCTTATTTTACCCAGTTTATTGATGGGGTGGCGGCGCTTAAAAGTGGCAAGGCCACGGCGGTTATTTATGACAGCTCCGGGGTTGACCGAATTCTGCTTAGCAATCCCGATCTGGTTAAGCTTCCGGAGGAACTCGGCAATATTGAAATTGCGACTGTGGTCAGGTTGAGTGATACGGAGCTTAATGATCAGGTTAATGCTTTTATTAAACAGCTTCATCAGGATGGTACCGCCGATGAAATGGTGAACCGCTGGATTGATAACATTGGCGGAGAGATGCCCGATATTCCTAAACCCCAGAGCCCGGAGAGGAAGCTGACGATCATTACCAACGGCTTGACCGAACCGATGAATTATTACGAAAATGGCGAGCTTACTGGTTATGACATTGAATTTATCAAGCGCTTTGCTAAGTATGCCAACTTCGATTATACAATCATTACCATGGATTATGCGGCGATGATCCCGGCGCTCCAAAGCGGCAAAGGGGATATTATCATCTCGGACTTCTTTAAAACCGACGAACGGGGACAGGAAGTGCTTTACAGTGATGCCTATGTGGTGCTTCATAACAGCGTGATGGTGCGAAAAAGCATGTATGTCGGAAATTTAGAAGCGGCCGACGATACCATCACCAGCAACGATGAACTTAACGGCAAACGGGTGGGCTTTGTTACCGGGATGGTGCACATCGATAATTTCCGTCCGCTGTATGATGCAAAGGAATATGAATTCAACGATTTTTCAGCGATGACAGAAGCCCTGAAAGCCGATCGGATTGATGCGATGCTGACCAGTGAGTCCAAGGTAGCTGAGATCATCGAACAAAATCCCGACCTGCTGGCCTTGGCGCCGTATGCGGATAACTCAGCTGCTATTGGAATGAGCAAAACCAGCACTGAGCTGGGGGATAAGCTCGATGTGGCAGTGAAAAGCATGATTGCTGATGGTTCATTGGATGCTTTAACAAAGAAATGGATGAGCAGTGATGAGGCCCAAAAGGTGCTGACGCCGGTTACCTTGACGGGTGAGAATGGCACCTTGGTAGCGGGTGTTCTCGGCGACGATTACCCTTATTCCTACTATAAAGATAATGCGCTGGTGGGACTGGAAGTCGATCTGGCCAGAATCCTGGCAGCCAAACTGGGAATGAATTTAGATCTTAAAACGATGGATTTTTCAGCCATTATTCCCAGCCTTACCTCTGGCAAGATTGACCTGGCTTTCTACCTGGCCTATACACCGGAACGAGCAGAGTCGATCCGATTCCTGACACCGCTTAAATCAGATCGCGCCGTGGCGCTTGTTAAGAATAAAGCATATCCTGGTAGCGCTTCGGGAGAGGGCTTATTCCTGACCGGCTTTTTTAGCTCGCTTCAGGATAGTTTTAACAAAACCTTTATTGTTGAAGATCGTTATAAGTTGGTTCTACAGGGGTTATGGACGACCATTGTCATTTCGATGTTGTCACTATTATTTGGTAGCATTCTGGGGGCGGTAATCTGTGCTATGCGCAGGTCCCGGTCAAAGATATTGTCCGGGCTGGCGATTGTATATATCCGGCTGATTCAGGGGGTGCCGATTGTGCTAACCCTGATGATCCTTTATTATATTTTGTTTGCCTCAGTCGATATTGCCCCGATTCTCATCGCCGTGGTAGGTTTCTCGATTAACTTTGCCGCCTATTCAGCAGAGATTTTTCGAACCGCCATCGATGCCACCGATAAGGGACAGTTAGAGGCTGCCTATGCCTTGGGATTTACTAGAGTATCCAGCTTTTTTAAGGTCACCTTGCCCCAGGCGCTGCGTCATATTCTGCCGATTTTCAAGGGTGAATTTATCAGCATGGTAAAGATGACCTCGGTGGTCGGTTATATTGCCATTCAGGATTTGACCAAGATGACAGATATCATTAGGAGCCGTACCTTTGATGCCTTTTTCCCGCTCTTTGTGACTGCTTTTATTTATTTTGTGATCACCTACTTGTTTATTATCGCACTGGGAAAAATTGAAGTTTCGATTGATCCTAAACGCCGGAAACGGCTGGTCAAAGGGATTGTTGATCCAGAAGTAAGTGTAGCGGAGGTGGCAGAATGATAACAATTAATGGTTTGTCCAAAAGCTTTGGAGAATTAGAAGTGCTTAACAACATCAGCACCGAGATAAAAGAAGGCGAAGTGATTTCGATCATCGGGCCATCGGGCTGCGGCAAGTCAACCTTTCTGCGCTGCATCAACCTGCTGGAAACCCCGACAAGTGGCGAGATTGTCATTGATGGCCAAAACATCCTGGCTAAAAATGCCGATGTCTCGGGACTGCGCCAGAAAATGGGGATGGTGTTTCAGTCTTTTAACCTCTTTTCCCATCTGATGATCATTGAAAACCTGATGCTAGGGCCGGTTAATTTATTAAAAATGCCCCGGCAACAGGCTTATGATGAAGGGCTGGCTTATCTGGAAATGGTCGGGCTCCGGTCAAAAGCACTGGCCTTTCCCGACGAATTATCGGGTGGCCAGAAACAGCGGGCGGCGATTGCCAGAACCCTGGCGATGAAACCGGAGATTGTTTTGTTTGACGAACCCACCTCGGCCTTGGATCCCACCATGGTCAGTGAGGTCCTGGGGGTTATCCGCAAGCTGGCATCAAGCGGGATGACGATGATGATTGTGACCCATGAGATGAAGTTTGCCCGCGATGTTTCTAGCCGGGTCTTTTATATGGATGAAAAGGGGATCTACGAAGACGGAACACCGGTAGAAATATTTGACCATCCCAAGAAGGCCAGAACCCGGGCGTTTATAAGAAAAATTTCGTCCTTTGAATATATCGCGGCGGGCAGCGGCTTTGACCTCTATGAACTCAATGCCAAAATCGAAACCTTCCTTAAAAAGCAGATGTTTACCGATCGGCAGATTATGAATGTTCAATTGGTTTGTGAGGAACTGATCCTGGCGATCTTGCTGCGGGAGTTTCCCAAGACCAGGGTAACACTTTTGGTGGAGTATTCAGATTTAAGTGGTGAGATCACCATCGAGGCCAGCTTTGCAGGTGATGCCTATGAACTGGAAAAGGCAGAGGAGAATGAGCTATCATTGGCGATCATTAAAAATTACGCCAAATCCTTTAGCGTGACCAATGAAGCGGATCGAAATACGGTGAAAATAATTATTTAAGCGAATCGATTGTAATCAGGGGGATAGAAAAATGGCAAACGTGTTTTCTTCCAAGGCTTTAGAGGCCAATCTTAATCAGACCCGGGAAAGTGTCACCGAGATCCCGGAGATTCAGCGATGGTTCGGCGAATTATCAAAAGACTACTGGGGGATTCATAAGCGTACCCAGGAATTTTTAGTTGAGCTCAATCATAAGTATCGCAACAATCGTTATGTCATTGAGTCGCTGCAGACCATTTGTCTTGGCGATCTCTGGCTCTACCATGAGCTGGAAGAATCCGAGAAGGCCTTGGCGGTACTGGTGGAGATGATCCGGTCAGTGCTGGATTCTAAACTAAAAGACAGCCAACGAGTCTTGCTCAGTCAGGTATTGATCCGCTTTATGGATCGCCTGGCCAATCTTGACGAATATCCCAAAGCAATAATTTCTTTGTGCATTGATGTTCTCAAAGAAGACATGGCTCAGCACGAACTTCTTTATGTCAAAAATTCCGGCGTATTTAAAATTTATTTGAATAAGGTGGCGGCGGAACCAGAATTTAGCGCAACGCTGGTAGAGATCACCACAAACTTGCTCGATCAGTGCATTGATTACTGGGATCAAAGCTCCCTGGCTGATACGTGGTTTGATTCCCGGCAAAAACTTTTTCCCCATATGAAGGTAGAAGACATCCAGGCCATCGGACATGTCTTTTTTGTCGAGCTCAGAGCCCAGCGCCAACAGGCCAGCAATTGGAGTGAGCTTCAGAAGCTGCCTTTTTTTAATGACATTGCCGCTTATTTCCGTAGTTTCTCAGAAAAATTCCCTACCCATTTAGAAACCATCTACTATTTGTATTATCTGCTGCATTTACCTGGCATGGCAACTCTGAACGACCATCTGATCTATGATATCAACCGCAATCTGCGCAACATTTTTGATGAACTGGATGCTAACGATATCACCGAATTTATTAATACCATTATGGCCGAGTTTCAGGAACTCAATGTGGACCATGGTGGCACCGTACTGGATTGCATTCTCACCCTCGGCAAAGAAATTATTGCCACCGGGGATGCCACCAATATTGACTATTTCACCAAAGCGCTGATCAGTCTCGGCTTTAACTACCCGGGGAAATTAAGTCTCAATAGCGACTGGCAGATTCTGATTGATTCCAATCACGTCAAAAACATTCGGGTATGGTTGGAATTAATTGAAGAAAATCCCCGAGCCATGCGGGAGCTGTTGGCAGCCCTGATTGTCAATCTCAAGTTGGGTGGGATCTTTATTTCCGACACCGACCTTTTTCAGCGGGACATTACCCAGCTGCTAAATGGCCAGATCACCCAGGTTTATCGAGAAATCAAACAACTGGCGCGGATCTTTCCGGTCTATTTTCGGGAAATCGGCGCTGAGGGTGAGCTTCGGGATGTGACAACTGCCATTGATGAGGCTTCCCGCCGCAAAGACCGGCTGATCCATTTTATGCGCAAGCAGATTCATATCGAAAGCAACAATACCCATATCGATCTGGCCCGGAAAATCATCACCTACTGGTATGACGGCAATAAGGAACCGCTACAAGAGCTGATCCCCCAAGAAATTTATGAAGGTCTCGATCAGAACAGCCAATGGTTTATCCGACCTCATCAAACGATGATTCGACTTTGCCAGGAATTAAAAGCCCCCCCAACCGAGTTGCTCCGTTTGGATATTGATATAATCCAGGAGGTGTTGCAAGCTTTTGGATCAGATCAATCGCTCGACAGCAAACGGGTGCTTTATCTTTTCAGGGTTTACTTCCTGCTGCTGGAAAAATATTCCTTTGAATTTGACGATGTCCTGGTCATGCTCAGCGGTTACAGCCCCCATCTGACTGGGGATTTGACCGAATTAAAAGAAAGTCTTAAAAAAGGCGATAAGGAAGCATCGATTCGCCAGATTTATCAACACATGAACCATCTCAAATTGATTATTCAGGATCCCCGTCCCAGTGAAGCCTCAGAGAACATCTATTACAAGCGGCACATCGCGGCCGATATTCCCTCGATGTACGGCGAATATGTGGAGCCTAAATTTGATGCCCTGGGTCTGATGTACCGGCTCGAAAGAACGGTTGCAAAACTGATGACTCAGGTCACCCAGCCTTTTAATGCAGAATACATTACCGCCAAAACCTTTCGTCAGATTTATCAGATCCTGCTGCTATTTAAGGATGGGCTGGAGCTGGATGGTATTTACAATCAAGGCTTTAATTCCCATTTGGATATGCTTAAATTTGGGCTGGCCTCGCCCAGCTTTTCGATCCACCAGTACATCAATATTTTTCAGTTTATGGCCAATGATATTAAACAAATGATCAGTGAATATTTTTTTGATCTCTTTGAAATCCCGATGAAGGTTATTATTCCCCAGGTTCTCGCTTCAAAACAGGTAGAAATGGCTGGAGACAGCCGCAAGTTCTATCACATCGAATCAGAGAAATTTCTGCGCGACAACCTGTCGACCGCTTTTTTGGTTCAGGATCTGGATAACTTTATCACCGACACCATCAACGGGCTTCGAAGCATGATGAAAAACTATTCGAGCACCTTTATTGAAAGCATGATGACTTATGACCCGGACATCACCTTTAGTCTGCTGACCGAAAGCACCGCAGAAATTGACAATCCGGTTTTTTTGGGAGCCAAGGCCTATTTTCTAAAAAAACTGATTACCTATGGATTTCATGTGCCACCAGGATTTGTAATTACCACCGAAGTATTCAGGCATAAGGAAACCATTGAAGGTCACCCGGATATGATGCGTGATATGGATTTGCGTATTGAGAAGCATATTGCAGTCATTGAGAAAATTACGGGGCAATCGTTTGGTAATGCCGACAATCCCTTATTCTTCTCGATCCGCTCGGGCTCGTCAATTTCTTTGCCGGGAGCGATGAAAACATTTTTGAATGTCGGGATGAATGACGAAATCGCCCAAGCCTTTAGCCAAAGAGAGGGCTGTGGCTGGACGGCCTGGGATTGTTACCGCCGTTTTCTCCAGAGTTGGGGGATGGCTTACGGGATCGACCGCGATGTTTTTGACCGGGTGATGCAGAAACACAAGCAACAATGGGACGTCGATCTCAAAATCAATTTTAGTCCCGATCAGATGAAGGCCGTCGCTTACGGCTATAAAATGGTTTTGAATGACTATGACATCGAAATCGAAAGCAACCTGTTTCAGCAGCTAAAACAGGCGATTCGCTCAGTTTTAGACTCCTGGTTTTCCCAAAGTGCGGTTTACTATCGCGACCATCTGCAGATTGCAAAGGACTGGGGAACCGCCGTGGTAGTTCAGAAAATGGTGCTGGGGAACCGCTCGGCTCGCTCCGGCACTGGGGTGGTGTTTACCAGCAGTCCCTTTAACGGGTGTGCCGGGATTAATCTCTATGGCGATTTTGCCCTCTGCAGTCAAGGCGAAGATGTGGTTTCCGGACTGGTCAATACCCTGCCCATTAGCGAGTCGCAAAGAAACCGGGATTATCAGGACAGTAGTATGTCACTGGAGTCGGGATTCCCTAAAATCTATATGGCTCTGATCGGTTATGCCGGACGGCTGATCGAAGAGTATGGCTTTGTCCACCAGGAAATAGAATTTACCTTTGAATCCGATCACCCTGATGATTTGTATATTCTGCAGACTAGGAATCAGAAGCTCAAAAAACAAACTTCCTTTTCCGGTTTTCTGCTGGCACCTCATGAAATGGAACTGGTCGGTCACGGCATCGGCATGAGCAGTGCCGTGTTGTCAGGACTTTTGGCCTTTGATATGGCCGATATGGAAAGCTTAAAACAAAACGCTCCTGAGTCAAAAATTATTCTGGTGCGGCCGGACACCGTGCCCGATGATATTCCGCTAATCTTTGTCTGTGACGGTCTGATTACAGCCAAGGGCGGGGTTACCTCCCATGCCGCGGTGGCCGCCGCCAGCGTCGGCAAGGTCTGTATTGTTAAATGCAAGGGTCTCGAAGTTAATGATTCAACCAAAGAATGTACCATCAATGGGCATCGCTTCAAATCAGGGGATCTCATCTCCATCGACGGCGGGCTGGGGAATATTTACAAGGGGAATTATCAGATTGGTGAGATCTAAAGAAAATTAATTGTTTCTGCATGGATTTTATGAGATGATAAATAATAAAAAAATAACATGTTTAAACAAGGAAACGCTGTTTTAAACATAGGCTATGAGGAGAAAATAGATTGAAGTTTATTTCATGGAACATTGACTCATTAAATGCGGCATTAACCGGTGAATCAGCACGGGCGCTATTATCACAGCGGGTATTGGAGAGCATTATTGAGCACCAGCCACAAGTGATTGCTATCCAAGAAACAAAGCTACCGAGTAAGGGACCGACAAAAAAACACTTTGAAATTCTGAGCGACCTATTTTCAGATTATGAAATTGTCTGGAACAGTTCAGTCGAACCGGCTCGCAAGGGTTATGCCGGAACCATGTTTTTATATCAGAAGGATCTGACCCCAACCGTTACCATGCCGGTGATTGACGCACCAGGCACCATGGATGCAGAAGGTCGCATCATCACCTTGGAATTTGATGATTTTTTCCTGACTCAGGTTTATACGCCGAATGCTGGGGACGGCTTGAATCGTCTGGCTGATCGACAAACTTGGGACAAAAAGTATGCCGATTATCTGGCCGCTTTAGATCAAAAAAAGCCGGTCATTGCAACTGGTGATTTTAACGTCGCCCATCAGGAAATTGATTTGGCTCATCCTGAGAATAATCGCCATTCGGCGGGCTTTACCGATGAGGAACGGCAGGGCTTTAGCGAGCTCCTGGCCAAAGGCTTTACCGATACCTTTCGCCGCCTTCATGGCGATGTGACCGGAGTTTATTCCTGGTGGGCTCAGCGGGTAAAAACAAGCAAAGTGAATAATTCGGGCTGGAGAATTGATTACTGGCTGGTCAGTGACCGCCTTGTCGATCGCGTCATTAAATCAGAAATGATTGATTCAGGACCACGCCAGGATCACACACCATTACTGTTTGAAATAAACTAAAATCGGTTAAGGTTGGAATTAAATTTGAGAATGGATGACGATAGGCAGAAGAAATCACCATTGTAAGAGTCAGCCCCGCTTGAAGCGATGACGATAATCTCACCAAATATGTGCTGATGATGAATACCTTTGATCGAAGCCGAAATGCGATTAGACATCAGGAAAGTGTAGATATTTTGGAGCGAGATTAAGCATAGTTTACTTTTATCGACGCTTAAAGTATAATAAAGTTCACAATTTTAGTCACCGGAGGTTTGCTGTGAAAAAAACTCTCTTTGAGCAATATATGAATAATGAAATAGCTTTTGATGAATTTAATAAACAGGTAGATTGTATCTGTGAAGGAAGTAGTCAATATAATGATTTTGGTTTAAGTGAATCGGAGTTTATTTTATATCAACAACTTGGGCAGGATGGCCTTGATAATATTATTGCAGCACGCAAACATAAATTGGAGATTATTCAGAACTGGAAAAAATTTTTCAGGGAAGAGATTGCCGAAAGTCATCGAAAAAACACCAAAAAACTTGAACATTTGAATGAATTTAACCTTAATCCATTTTTAGATAGTTACAAAGCTAACATTTTATTAGGTGATGGTTCTTCAAAAAGCAAAGCAACCGCTTTAGTTTACGCACGAGTTCTAGGCACCTCAATCAATACGACCTTCGGCACAAAGTTACAAAAGTTTTGTAGCAATATCTTATCGGGGTTTGCATCAACAACTTCAGGTATTGATATTGAATTCGAAGATTTTACTGATGGGAGAAAAAAATATTGCCAAATTAAAGCAGGCCCGAATACCATAAACAAGGACGATGTCAAAACTATTTCAGATCATTTTTCAGGAGTGAAAAATTTAGCGAGGACCAATAATCTCAACATTGGTTTTAACGATTTAATTGTGGGAGTTTTCTATGGAAAAGAGAAGGATCTGAGTAATCATTATAAAAAAATACAAGAAGTTTATCCTGTTTATATTGGTCAGGATTTCTGGTTTCGTTTGACCGGCGATGCTGACTTTTATAACGAGTTAACCGCTGCGATTGACGAAGTTGCTGCTGAATATGATGGTCGTGTATTGCTTAATTCCGTTATTGAAAAATTAGCAATTGAAATTGATAAAGCAGAGCTTTAAAGCTCTGCTTTGTTTAATACATCGATGATTGATAATCCAATCGCAGTTGCAAATTCTACAGGGACGGCATTACCGATCTGTTTATACTGCTGTGCCATTGAACCTGAAAACTGCCATTCATCTGGGAAACTTTGAATTCGGGCATATTCTCGTACTGTAAATGGTCTGGTTTCTTCAGGATGACACCTTTCAGTTTGCTTTTGAGCGGGGCTGCAAGTTAAGGTCAAGCTTGGTTCATTCCAAGAAATTCTTCTTGCCATGCCCGTTCTTCCACCACCAGAATAGTAGCTTTTTCCCATATAGGCTTTAGCAATATCTTTCGGCAAGTCTCGCCAATAGCCTCCAGCTGGAACTAAGTCTAGTACCTTGCACTTATTTTCAGGATATTTTGCGCCGATCGAAAGCGGAACGTTTTTTAAGGCATCTTTCAAAACGGGTTTGTATTCATACTCTTTTGGGAGTCGATAAGGCACATCAATGTCTTTTGAAATTCCAATTATAACAACGCGCTCCCGCTTTTGTGCGACACCGTAATCTGTTGCTTTTAAAACATGCCAGGTCACATTATAGCCCATATTTTCATAGATATTGATCATGGTTTGCAGGGTTTTACCATTATCGTGTGTTGTTAAACCCTTGACATTTTCAGCTAAAAATATTTTCGGTTTCAAATCATTAATTATTTTTGCGAAATAAAAGAACATTGTTCCACGTACATCGTCGAGACCTAATTTATGACCGGCATAACTAAAGGCCTGACACGGGTATCCACCTGAAATAAAATCAATTTTGCAATCAGAACGCAAGTAATTTCTAATGCCTTTTTCAGATACCGAAACAATATCATCCTCAATCACGTTCCAATCTGGTCGATTTTCGCGCAAGGTTTGGGCGGCGTACTTATCAATTTCAACTAACCCTTTTACATCAAATCCCGCCTTTTCCAAACCCAGTGCTAAACCGCCTGCGCCTGCAAAAAGTTCAATTGAATGATAGCTTCGATTAGCTGAGATCGTGCTGACATCAACATAAGTTAATTCGCATTCGGAAATCATTTGCTGTTTCTCGATCCTTTTTTTAATATGATCTTTAGGAACGATGATATCCATCGGCCTCACTTCAAGAACTTCACATAACTTTTGATAATTACGCTTTAAAGGGTTGTTTTTGTCTGACAGAATTACAGATAATTGATTTTTTGATACACCTAATTTCTCCGCTAATTCTGATTGTGTCTTGATATTTTTCTGTTTCATAATAGCATGTACTTTATTTTTATCTACTACGAATTCCATATGTAACCCTCCTGGTAAGTTATGAAAATATAATAACATTTACGACCACTAAAGTCAAGCAAATTCGAACGTTTGTTTGACCTTGGTGGTCGGCTTGTGGTTTCAGAAAGCTGTTGCTATCGCAAAAATATCATGAATTATTTCTTGATGTATTTTTTAGATGTCTCATGTACAATATAAAAAGCTACAAACTCTACGGAGCGTTGATTGAATAAATTTTTACGTTCAGCTATGATATTTGATATGGAGGTACGATTATGGATTGCACGAAGGTAGGCATACTACTGAAGGCGTTACGAAATGAAAAAGAAATGACCCAAAAACAGGTTGCCGATCGGATGCACATCAGTGATAAAACAATCTCGAAGTGGGAGCGCGGTCTGGGTTGTCCGGATGTATCGCTGCTTAGGGAGCTATCGGAACTATTTGGGGTGAATATTGAAAAAATACTAATAGGAGAATTGGAACTAAATGATATGGAAACAGGAAACTTGAAGAAGACGAAATTTTATGTTTGTCCAAACTGCGGAAATGTGATCAGTACGACTGGTGAAGCGCAACTTTCCTGTTGCGGACGCAAACTGGCTCGACTGGTGGCTAAGCCGGCCGACGAAAAGCATACTGCGATAGTAGAGGATGATGATGGAGAATACTATATCACCTTTGATCATGAAATGAGTAAAGACCATTTTCTTTCATTTGTGGCTTATGTGTCGACTGATCGAACCATGTTTGTCAGGCTGTATCCGGAGCAAACAGCAGCGATACGACTGCCTATTATGAGTGGCGGAAAGCTGGGCAAGAAGTATGGCAGTAAACTGTACTATTATTGCAGCAATGATGGTCTTTGGGTACTGTGAGTAAATGCAAGCATTTGTGCAAAGGGCATTATAAGCGGGAGTTAAATGAAGACATCGCGAATTTACTTAAAATATGGATTGATAAACAAAAGGAAGAACTAAAAAATGAACACACAATTACATCCCATTGACTTTGAAACCTGGGATCGGAGACAATACTTTTATTATTTTACTGAAATGCTACCCACCGGGTTTAACTTAAATGTGGAGATCGATATTACTGAGACCTATCAAAAAGTTAAAACTTCAGGGAAAAAGTTTTTTCCTGCTTATCTTTATCTGGTGGCAAAACTGATAACTGAGCAGCCGGAATTTCGAGTAGCAAAAACAGATGATAAGCTGGGGTATTATGAGGTCTTACATCCCTCCTATGCCTGTTTTCACGAGGATGACAAAACAATGTCGAACATGTGGACAGAATATGTACCGGATTTTGAAAGCTTTTATCAAAACTACCTGAATGATCAGGAACAATATTCCGGGAACCACGGGATTCTGGCAAAACCGGAACTGCCACCGCCCAATAGCTTTATGGTTGGGATGTTGCCGTGGACACAGTTTACCAGTTATTCACCGATACCTTATGCCAAGGCTGATTATTATTTTCCTATTTTGCAGGCGGGCAGATATTTTGAAAAAAACGGCAGAAAAATGATGCCTTTTTCGATTACCGTTCACCACGCCGTTGCTGATGGCTATCATGTGGGCTTATTCCTGGAAAAATTTCAGGAGTCCATGAATCATCCCGAGCAATGGATCAGGCTATGACAAAAGTCATAGCCTTTTAGGTCTTTTTTAAAGACCTTCAGAATGATCGCTTAATCACGAACAATGATCGATCTGGCATAAACTGAAAGAACTGAAACTCATTGCTGGGTTAGTAGTGTTTGCATTACCGACTGACACTTTTGAGATCAGAAAACTACCGCGACAAATTTTCAATATCAATAGTGCCACTCGCATCTTTACCTTTCATCGTGATCAAATAATCCCCATCACTGGGTACTTTTACGCTGAATGAAGTTTTATCAAGGCCAGTACCGGTAAAGGCTCTGATACCTTTCTGATCGCATATTTCAAGCGACAAGCTACCACTTTGGCAGATGATTTCGATCTGTATCTCATCATTTTGCTTCAGTGGCATCACACAATCGGTTTCATTATTCCACTTTGAAAACTCAATCTCAAATTTTTTACTTCCAATTTCTTCATTGATTATAACGCCGCCTTTTGGAACTTCACAGCCAGTAAATGTTAGTAGTATGATAAAAACGATAGTAAGACAAGCAAGTCTTTTCATAATAATTCTACTCCTTTATAAGGGGTGCAGCACATCGCTCACCCGTGTAGCTTGTTGGGAAAAATAATCCCAATACAAAACCCGTTACTAAAATGATAGCCTCAGTATCCTGATATCCGAACGAAGGATAGCCATCGACTACAGACTTTTTCGTCTGGAGTGGTGTTTGGCAATTGCGATTAGTTCACGGGCACTATGACGAATCAGGATTGCCTGTTCCGGACATCCTCGCTGACATAGGCTGCAATGAATACATTCATGTTCATTGATTATCTCGGCGCGATTATTTGTTATCGCAAAGACGTTCATCGGGCAGATCGCTTGACAGCTGCCGCAGCCAACACATTGTGAAGTGATGGCTACATTTCGTCCATTGGGAACAGCAGTAAGATCGCGGATATATTCTGGCAGGATCTCATTGATGAATTTGATCGCCTTAAGCTGATCCTTTTCATTTGGTCGACCGATGTTGCCACCGCGGATTAGATTAAAGGGTCCGGTGCAGTCATAACCTTTGGTTGAAAATTCGCCGATTATTTCGACCCCTTTGTTTGCTAAGGCATCTTTAATGGCGGCATGATAATTACCTAAATACGGTCGGCCGCGAGTTGAGACGATGAAGGTCTGATGGTTGACATTTAGTTGATCGATGATCGCCATGATTTTGGGGTGATGCGAGGTAAAATATATACCTGAGGCAAGCCCAACAATCTGATACGCTTTAAGATCGACGAGCAGGGCTTCATCGGCCGTTATCAGGCGGCATTGCAGCCGGCTGGAAAAAGCCCGAGCCAACTTCATGGTGTTGCCATGGTAAATGGATTCACAGATAATAATAACGTCTTTGTTCATTTTTTGCTCCTTAATTTGCATTTTCTTTCGATATCTTCAGCTCGAACCGACAGGGCTTCATTTAAAGGTAATGGTTTTGCAAAATAATAGCCCTGATAGGAATTAAAACAAAACTGATTCAAACATGCTTGTTGATGATGATTCATCACACCTTCAACGGTTGTTTTTAGGCTCATACTTTTGGCTAAAGAGGCAATCGAATGAAGGATCAGGAGATCATTTTCAGAATCAGGCAAATTTCTGATAAACACCTGATCAATTTTAATCCGATTAAAATTCAGATTTGCTAATTTTTCAAATGAAGAAAAGCCGGTTCCAAAATCATCAATTGATATTTTTATTCCCAGGCTTTGAAGCTGTTGAAATTTTTCTTTAAGGAGATCAAAATTTTTGAAGCAATAGGTTTCGGTAATTTCGAATTCCAACTTTGCTAGCAGCGCTTCATCCTCTTGGAACAGATCTGCCAAAAAAGGGATGAACCCATCACTGATCAAATCAATCACCGAAATATTGATTGCTAAATAACGCGATTCAAAATAGCATGGAGATGAGAGCAAGATCCGCTTGCACTCGCAAAGCAATTTTTTTGTTAAGGGGATGATCATGCCACTGTCTTCAGCAATGGGGATGAAAACATTTGGCGAGATGACCCCATAGATGGGGTCATTCCACCGCATCAGCACTTCATAGCCTTCTATTTTTTTCTCGGTCACTGAAATAATTGGCTGAAATAGAAGGTAGAACCAGTTTTCTTTCAAGAAGTGATGAATGTGCTTCTCTACATAGTCGTGGAGTTCATGCTTTTCTAAATTGATATCCTCGTACGTGAGTAACGAATTTCCTTTGGATGCTTTCGCTTTTTCTTTGGCGAATTCAGAATAAAGAATTAAGTCTTTCCATGTTGAAGCACTCTCAGGATACCTTGCTAAACCCGAACTAACCGTATAGTTATAGCCCTGACAATCAAAACAGTCGGGAAAATCAAGGAGAGTCTTTTTATGGGGTTCTTCGATAATCATAAAAAATTGGTCGCCATGGGAACGGAAGATTACCGAAGCTGGGCATAATGCACAGAGGTTTTGAAATAAATTAATCAGTAAGGCATCCCCCAATTGGAAACCCTTAAGTCGATTGGCCTTCCTAAAAGAATCCACATCAACACAGTAAAGATGGAACCATGATTTTTTGCCAATCAGTTCCTTTAATTTGTCAATCATATGATTACGACTATGCGCATTTGTTAAATAGTCTCTATTTTTTTCCAAGTCTGATCGCCTCGTCCTATTCGGATTTATCATTCATGTATAGTGTTTTTTATTTTCAATAATTCCTCAATAAACGCATTGCTTTCATTGATCCAAGGGTTGTGTCCAGAATGCTCAAACCAGACTATTTTTTTAACCGGAGCATTGAGGATGGTCACATATTCTTCCACCAATGCGGTCGGTGCATTAACATCATGCCGGCCGAGAAAAAAGTATGTTGGGACGTCTAAATTCTTATATGACTGCCGCAAATCGATGTCGTAGAGTTGCGGATAAACGTGGTTAAAGGTGGTGATGATCCCGCGAAAAAAATTTATCTTATCGATGATGCTGTATTCCGGCGAGAAAATATC
>JAHIQT010000007.1 GCA_018903255.1 Bacillota bacterium
TGGCCGATATGAAATTGGCCGCTAGCGTCCCCACTGATGTCATCCTCTTTAATATCGATTCTAAGAGTGAGATGACCAGCAAAAATTCTAAAGATGCGATTGTAGCGGTGTTCCTGAAAGTCTTTAACGAGATGCAGGGCTATTGTGGAGCCATCCCTTATCTGGCCGATCTGGAACGGGAGCTGGATGAGAAATGCCGTTACGAGGAATTCAAAGAAAAATTTGCCGACGATTTCGGAAAAAGTTGGGAATCCTCCCGTCATAAATTTGATTTTATCCAGGACAGCATTGTCGATGTGCTGGATGACATGGGTTTTATGAGTCAACTGGCGGTACGGAACTGGTGCGAAAAATCGACCGATCCCTATCCTTTAAGCATCGACGGTTTTGCCCGGCTGGTTAAAGCCTATCTGGATGGCAAAGCCAGCAACCATCACATTGTTTTTCTGGTCGATGAAATCGGCCAGTATATCGGCGATGACTCCAAACTGATGCTCAACCTGCAAACCGTTACCGAAGACCTGGGCACCGCCTGCAACGGCAAGGTCTGGATTGTCGTGACCAGCCAGCAGGACATCGATTCGGTGACCAAAACTAAAGGCAATGACTTCTCTAAAATCCAGGGACGTTTCGACACCCGGCTCTCCCTGTCATCGGCCAATGTCGATGAGGTCATCAAAAAAAGAATCCTTGCTAAAAATACCACCGGTCAACAAACCCTCCGCCTCCTCTACGAAAACAAGGCTACCATTATCAAAAACCTGATCGTCTTTAATGACGGGGTGGAGAAAAAACTCTATCAGGACGAACGCGATTTCGCGGCCGTCTATCCCTTTGTCCCCTACCAGTTTAATCTGCTGGCTAGCGTATTAACCTCCATCCGCACCCATGGGGCATCCGGTAAGCACCTCTCGGAAGGGGAGCGTTCAATGATCGCCCTCTTCAAAGAATCCGCCATGAAGCTGATGAATCAGGAGCAGGGTGCCATTATTCCCTTTAATGTCTTTTATGACGCCCTCCACCAATTTCTCGATCACAGCCACAAAGGGGTGATCACCCGGGCCCTGGACAACGCCTACATCAACCCCGATAAAAAGGCCGACTGCTTCAATGTCAATGTCCTTAAAACCCTCTTTATGATCAAATATGTCAAAGAGATCACCGCCAATCTGGACAATATCACCAGCCTGATGATTGCGGAGATTGACACCGACCGGATTGCCCTGAAAAAACAGGTGGACGAATCCCTGAAGGTGTTGATGCGCCAGATGCTGGTTCAGAAAAACGGCGAGATCTACGTGTTCTTAACCGATGAAGAACAGGAAATCAACCGCGAGGTGGATAGCCAGTCGGTGGAAATGGCCGAGGTCATCAGCAAGGTCGCCGAACTGATTTTTGAGGTGATCATCCCGGACAAGAAATACCGCTATCCGGCTTTAAACGGACGCTACAACTTTGCCTTCAATCAACTGGTCGATGACCGCCCCTATAAATCAAACCAGAACCATGCCATTGGGGTGGAAGTGATTACCCCCAGCTCCGATTACAGCGATGACGAAACCAACCTGCGGATGAAGTCCGGCCGGGAACAGAAGGTCCTGGTAGTCCTTCCCAACGACGGCGCCTTTATCTTTGAGCTCCAGAATGCCCTGAAAATCGAAAAATACCTCCGTCTGACCACCACCGACCGACTGGCCAAATTTGAGCAGATCAAAGAAGCCAAGCGGGTGGAAATGCGGGAAAGAAACGAAAACGCCAAGCTCTTTTTAGTGGAAGCCATGAAAAAGGCCGATATCTATGTTAATGGCGATAAAAGCCAGATCAGCCAGAAAGAGGTCACTGCCCGAATCACTGATGCTATTGGCAAACTGGTGGCCACGGTTTATCATAAACTGCCCTATATTGACACCGCCATGGGGGAAGCTAATATTCGCGCCTTGTTTAAAAGCGCTTCCCAGCAGGCCTTGTCGCTCGAGGGAATAACCAATCCCAATGGTCATGCCCTCCATGATGTGCTGTCCTATATCGGGGCGAATTCTGTTCAGCATACCAAAACATCGATGAAGTCGATTATCGACCGTTTTATCAAAGCGCCTTATGGCTTTGTCGAAGACGACGTCGAATGGCTGGTCGCTAAACTCTTTAAAGACGGCGATATTTCCCTGACTGTCAGCGGTGCCGCGGTGACTCTTTTGAATAAATCTGAAGAGGAAGTCATCCGTTACCTGACCAAAAAAGAATATGTCGAAAAACTCCTGACCGACCGTCGCGAAAAAGCCAACGATAAGCAGAAAAAAGCCCTCCGGGAAGTCGCCAAAGAACTCTTTAACGTCTCCACCATGGATGACGATGATGATTCCATGATGAGTGCCTTCCAGCGGTATAGCCAAGCCCTGATGAATGATTTGGAAAAACTAGAAATCAGCTACGAGAACCACCACCTGCCCGGGAAAAAAATCGTCGATTCAGGACTGGCTCTCTTGCGCTCGGTGGTGCAGATCCAGTCGCCAGTGGAATTTTTCAATAAGCTAGACCGCGACCGGGATGATTTTCTGGATTTTGCCGAAGATTACGAGCCGGTCAAAGCTTTCTTTGCCGGTAACCAGAAAACGATTTTTATCAAAGCCCAGGAAAAGATTGCCATCTACGATCTCAGCCAGACCTTTATTGTCAGCAAGGAAATCGAAGACCGGGTGACAGAGATTAAACAGATCCTGAAAATGCCTGCCCCCTATAACGAGATCCCCAGGTTACCGGAACTGATTGACCGCTATGTCCATGCCTATAGCCATTATCTGACCGATCAGCTCCCTCCGATTATCGACGCCATCGCCGGAGCGAAGAAACGGGTCTTTGATGAACTGCAAACCCGAGCCTTTAAGGATGAGTTGAGCAAAGACTACACCCAGAAGTTTAGAGACCTTGAGGATAAGGCCAATGCCTGCAATAACGTCGCCACCCTCCAAAACATTAAAGTGGAAGCCGATACCTTAAAAATCAGATTGCTCAATGAAATCACCGCCAAAGACCAGAAAGAAGAGGAACGTCAGGAAAGCGAGCGACTGGAACGGGAACGGCTGGAAAAAGAACAGCAGGAGAAAGACCGCACTAAAGAAAAACCGGGCACCTACAAGAACGACAAAACTTCAGTAGCACCGCCACCGCCCCAGCCAAAAATCAAAAAGAAAAAGAACATCAGCATCAAGGCCATCAATCCCCAGATAACCTGGCAGATCGAAACCCCAGCCGACCTGGACGCCTGCATGAATGAACTGAAAAAACGGATTCTGGCCCAGCTGGAAACCGACACCATTGTTAATATTGAGTTTTGATATATAAATGAAGAGGAGAAAATTCAGCCATGTTTGAAGAATTATTGAAGATACTGGACGAATTTAAAGATGGATATTCAGTTCCTATTGAAATTTCGGCAGATAATGATGGATATTTGGATAGAGAATGTCCAAAGGAAGATTGTCTTTCAAAATTTAAAATAAATGAGCACGATTGGTGTGAACTTCCTATAAATTTTCCGACTCGATTAAATAACAAATAGAAATTTTCTAAAAAAAGCCCAGAAATTGGGCTTTTTTTATGTCTTCTATTGCAAA
>JAHIQT010000104.1 GCA_018903255.1 Bacillota bacterium
TAATGTCAGGAGTAGGCGACTGTTTGATAATACTTAAAGCGTCTGTGCCGCTGTTTGCTACGATGATTTCAAATTTTTCCACCAAAGCCTGGGTCAGTAGCTGGGTATTAGTCGGGGCATCATCGACAATTAGGATCCGTTGCCGGCTGTTACTAATGCTGTTGTTAGAGCTCTTATCCTGCTCACTTTTCAAGTGCTCAATGGCTTGAAGTTCTTCAGCTTTCAACCGGATATTCTGGTTATACATGGGTAGCACCCGGCTGATCCCATGGTTGTCTTTTTTCGAATTCTTCAGGTCTTCCCGAAGCAATAAAACGTGAAAAAGAAAGACATAATTGCCATCGCTGCCTTGGCTAGCCGACATCTTTCCATTCATCGTTTCAACGAGCATTTTAACAAGTTCAAGACTGAAATTCAAGCTGTTTTCAATGGCCTTACCATTGGTGTTATTGATGGAAGAAGGATCATCAGTAATATCCTTAAGCGCGCTAGTCCCTGAGGTTTTGACATTAAAATAAACCTTAAACACTGATTTTCCAGTATTTTCAGATGTTGCTTCGATGCTGATTTTGCCTCGCTCCAGGGATTTTATGGCGGTGAGTAGCAAATAGGAAACAATCTGTTTAAGTCGTTGGGGATCGCCGACAACTTGTTTCGGGAGTTTTGAGTCAATCGACAAATCGATGCTGATGCTATGGCGTTTGGCGCTGGCAATCAGCGGGATGATTGCATCTTCTACAGCAGTGTGAAAGTCAAAAGAACGGACATCATGACCGGCTTGATTGTGGTTAGTTGTCAGCATGCCGTTAATGAGATTGTCTAACAACTCTGAGGCGAGTCGGATGTTTTCCAGGCAGATTCCTTGATCAGTAGCAGACTTCGTCTTGCTAATTAATTCCAGGAACAGTGACAAGTTCTCGAGCGGCTCCTGTATTTCGTTGGATAAAATAGAAAGCAGCTGGTTTCTTGAGAAGTCTGCTGCTTCGGTACTTTTCTTTGCATGATAAAGTTCGGTCAAATCTTTACCAGCGCAGAAAATTAATCCACTCTTCCATTGAAACTGCCAGTTAATCATACGATAGTTACCGTCATGCGAACGCATTCGGGTAGAAAGTGACAAAATTTCGTTTTTATCAGGGAGTTTTTTGATAGCAAGAATCAGGCTTGCACTATCATTGGGGTGGACAAAATTAATAATATTTTGTCTAATCAAGTCGGCAAGCAGATAACCCAGTTTCATTTCCCAAACGGGATTTGTCTTTAGAATTTCGCCCACTTCATCAGTAATGCATAGCAGCTCGGTGCTAACTGAGAAGATAACATCGAGTAGTTGTTGGTTGTTCGTCTTGGAAAGGTCGCCCTTCATGGCTATACCTCTTTCATCTTATTTGGAAGAACCAATTAATCAGCCCCCGTAAGACCAGGTGTTCTTAATCTTGACATTGCGCTCTTTAAATTCTGGAATAACGGTTTCAGTATTTCCGATTTTGTCCTTAAACTGTTTGATGATTGCAAAGTCATCCCGGAAATGCATCGGAATCATGACCTTGGGATGGAAGGTTTCAATAAAGTATTGGCCAGCTTTATAAAAGGATTCGCCGAGACGGGGATCCACAGGAATAAAGGCGAATTCCATCGGCAGGCTCTTCATTTTGTCCAGTTCGGATTTGAAATCACTTTCTTCCTGCGCCGGATCAATGTTCGGTTTTTCGTTGGTGTCCCAGTCCCACCAGTTCAGATCGCCAGCATGGAAAATGCGGTGAGAATTGGTGGCGATATAAAAAGAAAGACCTTGATCAGTGGATCCGAAGGTTTTGATATCCATTCCACCCAGCGACATGTGCTGGTAGGGGCTAAGGCAGTGAGTTTTGTGGCTTGAGGAATTGGGAATATCGTCACTTAATATATAGCTGGGATGATAAATCCGGTCGGTCGAAAAAATATCGGCGTTGTAGTGGTCTCCGTGGCCATGAGAGACAAAGAAAAAATGAGGAATCCCCTTACGCAGAAGACTAGTAGGGATATGGGTAAAACAATCAAAAATAAGGGTCTTATCCTCGAATTGAATTAAAAAGCCGCTATGATGCAAATGGAAAATTTTCATATATTACCTCTCGAGTATCTTAAATTTTCTAAATATATAGTTGGATAAAACTATATTACCCAATTACAGTTCAATTATACTCGATATCATACAATATTAGTGAAAAACTTATAAATTCGCGAATTAAACGCTAACATAGCTGGCTTATAAAAAAATAATCCGAACGTTTTAAAAAATGTTGATATTATTGTTCGGAAATAGTAAAATGAGTTTATCATTTAAAAAGGTGGAATAATTGTGATAAAACGAATTTTTGTAGAAAAAAAAGATAAATTTGAAGTAGAAGCCAAATCGCTGCGACAAACCTTTCAACGTATTTTAAAGATTCAAAAACTGGAATCGATGCGTATTCTATACCGTTATGATGTGGAAGGTGTCGCTGATGATTTGTTTAATCAAATTATTGGCACCATCTTGTCCGAACCCAATGTTGATCAGGTTTTTGAAGAAGTCCTTCAGATTAAAGATAATGAAAGAATTTTCGGAATTTCTTATCTACCCGGCCAATATGATCAGCACGGTGATTCTGCGATTCAGTGTATTCAGATCGTGTCCGGGGAACGGGCGCTGGTTAAGGTAGCAAAAATTGTTGTACTCACAGGTGAACTGACACAAAAGGAATTTGACAGTATCAAGCATTATATGATCAATCCAGTCGATTCTCAGGAAGCCAGCCTGGAACCTTTTATCACCCTGGTTGATGAGGTACGGGAGCCAGCAGATATCAAGCCATTGGATACTTTCATTACTCTGACTGCAGACCAATTGGAAGCGTTTCGAGTCGAGAATGGTTTCGCGATGACCACTGAGGATATTTTATTTGTACAAGATTATTTTAATAAAGATGAACAGCGAAATCCGACCATTACGGAATTAAAGGTAATTGACACCTATTGGTCGGATCATTGTCGTCATACGACCTTTTTGACTCAAATTGAGCAGGTACGTTTCCTGGGGAAGGATCCCATTTCACAGGCGATGAAGCAGGCCTATGATGACTACGGTCAGTCAAGAAATGAATTATATGGTGAAAATACTAAACGACCGATGAGCCTGATGGATCTGGCCGTGATTGGCACCAAGGCTCTTAAGAAACAGGGACGGATTCCAGATCTGGATGAATCGGAAGAAATCAACGCCTGTAGCATTAAGATGATCGTCGATCATGACGGTATCGATGAAGAATGGCTGCTGATGTTTAAAAATGAAACCCATAACCATCCCACTGAAATTGAACCCTTTGGGGGCGCCGCCACCTGTTTAGGTGGAGCCATTCGGGATCCGCTTTCAGGACGAAGCTACGTTTATCAGGCGATGCGGCTTACTGGAGCCTGGGATCCCCGGGCCGCCATTGAAGATACCTTGCCGGGAAAATTGCCGCAGCGTAAAATTTCGACTGAAGCCGCTCAAGGCTATAGTTCCTACGGCAATCAAATCGGCCTGGCAACCGGTCAGGTTACTGAAGTTTACGATCCTGGTTTTCTGGCCAAACGAATGGAAGTTGGTGCCGTAATAGCAGCGGCACCAAAAGAAAATGTCATCCGTGAACGCCCGACTCCCGGTGATGTCATTCTCTTAGTTGGCGGACGAACCGGACGGGATGGCTGTGGTGGAGCCACTGGCTCATCCAAGGCGCATACTGAAGAATCGATTTTAGAGAGTGGCGCCGAAGTTCAAAAAGGGAACCCAGTCGAAGAACGAAAAATCCAACGGTTATTCAGAAGCAAAGCACTGGCCAATTTAATCAAGCGCTGTAACGATTTTGGCGCCGGCGGGGTATCAGTGGCGATTGGCGAACTGGCCGATAGCCTGGAAATCGATTTGGACAAGGTGCCCAAGAAATATGAAGGCTTAGATGGCACTGAACTGGCCATTTCCGAATCCCAGGAACGCATGGCGGTGGTGGTTGATCCCAAAGATGTGGAGGCTTTTATCGCCATGGGACAGGCTGAAAACCTTGAGATTACCCCAGTTGCCACAGTTACCGATTCTGGCCGTCTGATTATGAAATGGCGGGGGGCAGAAGTTTTAAATATCTCCCGCGCATTTCTGGAAACCAACGGCGCCCCGCAATTTATTGATGTCTCGGTTGAACCGCCGACCCAAATAAAAAGCGATATCTTAACTGCCGATCAAGAACCGAATAAAGATGAGAACTTTAATTTTACTGAAAAGATCACAGAAACCCTGAGCGATCTGAATGTGGCCAGTCAGCGAGGGATGGTAGAGATGTTTGACGCCACCATTGGTGCCGGCACCGTGGTCATGCCCTACGGTGGCAAAAATGCGCTTTCACCAATGGATGGCATGGTCGCCAAGATCCCGATGATTCAAGGCGACACCACCACCTGTAGCATGATGACCTTTGGTTATAATCCGGCGATTGCTAAAAATAGTCCCTTTTTAGGCGGGATGATCGGAGTGCTTGAATCCCTGTCCAAACTGGTTGCCATTGGCGGGGATTACAAAAAAGCCCGCCTCAGTTTCCAGGAATATTTCGAACGACTGGGCAAAGATCCGGTTAAGTGGGGTCGACCTTTTGCGGCGCTCTTAGGCGCTAATCAAGTTCAGCTGGCGATGGGAACTCCAGCCATCGGCGGTAAGGACAGTATGTCGGGCACCTTTGGAGACCTGACCGTTCCACCAACTCTGATTTCCTTTGCGGTGGCGACATCCCATGTTGACGCGGTGATAACCTGCGAGCTCAAGTCAACCGAATCACTGCTGCAATTATTCGCCCTGCCAGTCGATCAACATGGGGTGCCAGAATTAACGGGGGTTAAAGCCGTTTATGATCGTATCATCACAGCCAATCAGGCAGGTAAAATTTTAAGTGCCAAAGCCATCGGTTACGGCGGTCTGGCAGAAGCCGTGGCTAAAATGGCCTTTGGTAATGGTATCGGCGTAACGCTCAATGACCGGATTGATCCAGCATTTTTATTTAAGCCCTTGTATGGCAGTATTCTAATCGAAAGTTTTGAAATTCTGGAGGGATCAACTCCGATTGGAAAAACAAATGATAGCAGTAAAATTGTTTATGGCGACGATGCCATCGACATCGATGAACTTATCGAAATCTGGGAAGCGCCGCTACGGTCAGTATATCCCGAAAAAACGGAAACGACTGGTGCCGTTAAAACCTTAAGTTATAATGCTAAAGCGATTGTTTACCGTAAAGAAAAGCAGCTTAAACCGCAGGTCTTTATCCCGGTATTCCCGGGAACCAACTGCGAATACGACTCAGCTAAAGCTTTTGAAAACGCTGGCGCAAAACCGGTCACGACTATTTTTAGAAATCAGTCGACCCAGGATATAAGCCAGTCCATTGATGAAATGGTCACACAGATCAGAGCATCCCAGATGATTATGATTCCCGGAGGATTTAGTGCGGGGGATCAACCCAATGGGTCTGGAAAATTTATTGCCTCGGTCTTTAGAAATCCCAAAATGATGGATGCCGTCATGGATCTGCTCAATAATCGGGACGGTCTAATACTGGGAATCTGTAACGGCTTCCAGGCACTGATCAAGTTAGGACTAGTACCCAACGGCGAAATCTGTCCGATCACCGATGATATGCCGACCTTAACCTTTAATACCATTGGTCGGCATGTGTCGACCATCCCAATGACCCGGATCAGCTCAAATCTGTCACCCTGGCTAGCCAATACCAAGGTAGGAGACATTCATCGCATCCCCATGTCCCATGGCGAAGGCCGCTTCGTGGCCAGCGATGCAGTGCTGAAAAAACTCATCGAAAATGGCCAGATTGCCACCCAATATGTCAATTTTGAGGGTCAAGCCACGCTTTCGGGTCGCTTCAACCCCAATGGTTCGGTTTATGCAGTGGAAGGGATCACCAGTATAGACGGACGGGTGCTTGGCAAAATGGGTCACTCAGAGCGGATCGGTAAGAATCTTTACAAGAATATTCCGGGGAGTATCGATCAGCAGATCTTTAAAGCCGGGGTTAATTATTTTAAATAATTTAAATTAAGTAGCTGATTTAATTCAGACTTTATTATAGAAAATTAAGAAATTTCAAACCATAAGGAGAATTTACAATGAGTACACCAAAAGTTGCTGTTATTATGGGAAGTGATTCGGATTTTGAAGTTGTCAAAAAATGCTTGATTGCCCTGGAAAAGTTTGGCATTGATTATGACGTTCAGGTTATTTCGGCGCATCGAAATCCGCAGAAAATATTCGAATATGCTTCTACTGCCGAAGCTCGCGATATCGAGGTCTTTATTGCCGCCGCCGGAAAAGCTGCCCACCTGCCGGGAGTCATTGCCGGGATCACACCACTTCCGGTTATCGGCATTCCGATCCAAACATCCTTCCAGGGTGGCCTGGATTCGCTGTTATCGATTGTCCAGATGCCATCAGGGGTACCGGTTGCGACCGTCGCCGTCAACGGTGCCGAAAATGCCGGGATTCTAGCGGCTCAGATGCTGTCGATCAAATATCCGCAGATCCGCGAAAAAATGAAGGCCTTTAAAATTCAGCTAAATGACGAAGTTGTTGCGAAAAACCAGAAGGTTCAGGAAATTTTATAAATAATTGAAGCCAACATCAAAAATTCAATTCAAAGATTCGATTCAAAGATTCAATTAAAATTTAAGGAGATTAAGATGGAAAAGTTAGAACAATTGTACGAAGGCAAAGCAAAAAAAGTTTTTAAAACCGATAACCCCAACGAATTTATCATTGAATATAAGGATGACGCCACAGCCTTTAACGGCGAGAAAAAAGGCAGCATTGGTGGTAAAGGTGTGATCAACAACAAAATGACTGGTGTTGTTTTCACAATGCTCGAAGAAAAGGACATTCCTACACATTTTATTAAAATTCTCTCTGAAAAGGAACAGTTAGTTAAGGCAGTGACGATCTTCCAGCTGGAAGTGATTATCCGCAACACCGCCGCTGGTTCGATTTGCAAGCGCCTAGGTCTGGAAGAAGGCTTGAAATTAAAGTCACCAATCTTTGAATTCTGCTATAAGAACGATGATTTTGGCGATCCGGTCATCAATGATTATCACGCCATCGCGATGGAACTAGCGACCGCTGAAGAAATTGCAGTGATCCGCGAAATGACCTTTAAGATCAATGATATTTTAAAAGCATATTTCCTTGATAAAGGCATCAACCTGGTCGACTTTAAAATCGAGTTTGGTAAAACCAATGACGGGCAAATCGTATTGGCCGATGAAATTTCACCCGATACCTGTCGCTTCTGGGATGTCGAAACCAATGAAAAATTGGACAAAGACCGTTTCCGAAGAAACCTCGGCCATATTGAAGAGGCCTACGAAGAGATGCTTAAACGGGTTCAATCATAGCATCCATCACTGTGCACAGTTGAAAAATTAAGAAATCAGGAAAATTAAAATCTAATACCTGGAGGGTACAACACACCAATGATAAATGACAAGTTTCGCGATGAATGTGGAATAATGGGGGCTTATCTCAAATCCAAAGAGACGAACTGTGCTTCCTATATCTATTATGGACTTTATGCGCTTCAACACCGAGGTCAGGAAAGCGCCGGCATATCGGTTAACAAAGACGGAAAAATCTTAACCCATAAAGAGACTGGCCTGGTCTGTGATGCCTTTAAAGGCAATGTATTAAAACAGCTCAAAGGAAATATCGGAATCGGTCACGTCCGTTACTCGACCTCAGGCGAAGATGGGGTAACCAACGCCCAACCCTTAACGGTCAATCACAGTGTCGGTCAAATTGCCTTAGCTCACAACGGAAATCTCATCAATGACAACGCGCTGCGAAACATGCTAGAGGATTCCGGGGTAGTCTTTCAAACTACCATTGATACTGAGGTGATGGTAAATATTTTGGCTAGAAGTTTGCGCCACGGTATGATTGAAGCGATTCAGCGGATGGTTGAGATTATTAAGGGCGCCTATGCCCTGGTCATCACCGTTGGTGATAAGTTAGTTGGTGTGCGAGACCCCTATGGTTTGCGTCCCCTGTGCATTGGCAAAAAAGACGAAGATTATTTTCTGGCTTCGGAAAGCTGTGCCCTGGATGCGATTGGGGCAGAACTGGTTCGTGATGTTGAGCCTGGCGAAATTGTCGTCATTGACGAAAACGGCTTAACCAGCTATGGCCAAAAAAACTGGGTAAAAAAGAAAGCCTGTATTTTTGAGTTGATTTATTTTGCCCGTCCGGATTCGGTCATGGATGAAACCTCAGTTTACGCAGCCCGGCATAAAGCTGGCGAAATTCTGGCTAAAGAGTCACCGGTCGAAGCTGACGTGGTCATTGGTGTGCCGGATTCAGGAATTGGTGCCGCGATTGGCTATGCCGAAGCATCGGGTATTCCTTATGGTGTCGGTTTAATTAAAAACAAATATATTGGCCGAACCTTTATTCAGCCGAATCAAAAGTTGAGAGAAGAAGGGGTGCGAATTAAGCTCAATCCTTTAAAAGAAACCATTAAAGATAAACGGGTCATTATTATTGACGACTCGATCGTTCGCGGAACCACCTCTAGACGTTTGGTTGAGATATTAAGACAGGCCGGCGCTAAAGAAGTTCATTTCCGGGTAACCAGTCCGCCGGTAGCGCATACCTGTCATTTTGGGATTGACACCCCGCGCCGAAAATACCTGATCGGTGCCAAGAAAACCGTGGAAGAAATCCGGGAAATTTTAGGAGCAGATTCGCTGGCCTATATTTCACTGGAAGGCTTAACCGAATCAGTCGGCGGAAAAACAACCTTCTGTCGCGCTTGCTTTGACGGCGAATACCCGATGGAAGTACCAATTTTAAATGCCAACGACTAAAATGCAAAAGAAACATAGCTAGCTGGAAGTTATAAAAACAGATGGAGGAAACATGTCAGAAAATCAGATAAAAACAGATGCATATCGACAGGCCGGAGTGGACGTGGAAGCGGGTTACGAATCGGTTAAATTGATGAAGGATGATGTCAAACGGACCTTTAATGATCGGGTGCTTTCTCACCTGGGAGGATTTGGAGGACTTTTTGAACTGCCGGAAGGCTATCAGAAACCCGTCCTGGTTTCCGGAACCGATGGAGTCGGGACTAAATTGCGATTGGCTTTTATGATGGATCGCCATGATACCATCGGCATTGATTGTGTCGCGATGTGCGTTAATGATATCTTATGTCAGGGTGCCCAACCGATGTTCTTTTTAGACTACATCGCCTGCGGCAAAAACTATCCCGAAAAAATCGCCACCATCGTTAAAGGAATTGCCGAAGGCTGTATCCAGGGAAATATGGCCTTAATTGGTGGAGAAACCGCTGAAATGCCGGATATGTACGGCCTCGATGAATATGACCTGGCTGGTTTTGCCGTCGGCATCGTCGAGAAAGACGATATTGTCACTGGCGCAGCGATTGCACAAGGTGATGTTCTGGTGGGACTGCCATCCTCGGGTGTTCACAGCAATGGCTTTTCGCTGGTGCGAAAGGTTTTATTTAAAGATCTGTCTCTGGATGTCAATACCTATGTCGACGATCTGGGGATGACCCTGGGTGAAGCCCTGCTGACACCAACCCGGATTTATGTGAAAGCCTTGGCTGATCTGATCAAACCCTGTAAAATCAAGGGCATGAGTCATATTACCGGCGGCGGTTTCTATGAAAATATTCCCCGAATGATTCCCGACGGACTTTGTGCCAAGGTTGATGCCAGCGTAATCGAAACGCTACCGATTTTTAATTTTATTCAGGAAGCTGGAAAAATTTCAGATCAGAGCATGTACGCCACCTTTAATATGGGGATTGGTCTAGTGGCGGTTTTGCCAGTTGATCAGGTTGAGAATTTTATTTCCGGTTTAACAGCCAAGGGCGAAAAACCGGTTATTCTTGGTTCGATTGTTAAGGGAGAGGAAAAAATCGATTTATGTCTGTAAAAGCTTTAAAAAAAATCGGCGTGCTGGTTTCTGGCGGCGGAACCAATTTTCAGTCCCTGATTGATACCATTCACCAGCAAGATGGCGAAATTGTGGTAGTGATTTCCAATAACCGCCAGGCCTTTGGTTTGGAAAGGGGGCGAACTGCCGGGATTCCGGCAGTGGCCATCAATCCTAAAGGTTATCCTAGCAACGAAGCTTATGATGAAAAACTGGTCGAAATTTTAAAAGGCTATGAAGTCGATCTGGTGGTGCTGGCCGGCTATATGAAAATCATTACATCAGCCTTTGTAGAAGCCTATCCCAATGCCATTATCAACATTCATCCAGCCCTGATTCCAGCTTTTTGTGGACCCGGATTTTATGGCTTGCACGTTCATCAGGCGGTCATCGATTATGGCGTCAAGGTTACCGGGGCAACGGTTCATTTTGTGAACGAGGTTGCCGATGGCGGTCCGGTTATTTTTCAGGAAACCGTCGCGGTTGCAGACGATGATACGCCGGAATCGATCCAGCAGAAAGTTCTTAAAATCGAGCACGAGCTTTTGCCAAAGGCGGTGAAGGCTTTTTGTCGTGACCAGCTGTCGGTGGTAGGTCGACTGGTTAAAAATCGAAAAGAGTAGCATTGAAAATAGACGTTTCAAAAATATAGGTCAATAAAAATAGATCAAATTAAACAAATTTAGTTAATTAAAATCGGGGAACTTGTTAAGCAATAAATTTGGAGGAATAATATGAGAGCATTATTAAGTGTATCGGATAAACGTGGGATTGTCGAATTTGCATCAAAATTGGCAGCAATGGGATGGGAAATCCTATCCACCGGGGGAACTGCCAAAGCGCTGCGCGAAGCAGGACTGACGATTACTGGGGTTTCCGAAGTGACCGGCTTTCCGGAATGCCTGGACGGACGGGTCAAAACCCTGCATCCTAAAATTCATGGTGGGATTTTAGGAATTCGCAACAATCCGGATCATCAGAAACAGATGGCAGAGCTTGAGATTACCCCGATTGATTTACTGGTTATTAACCTCTACCCATTTAAAAACACCATCTTAAAAGAAGCGGTTGCCTTTGAGGATGCGGTCGAAAATATCGATATTGGCGGACCGACGATGCTGCGCTCGGCTGCCAAAAACTTTAATGATGTGACCGTCGTGGTCGATCCGGATGACTATGCTGTGGTCCTATCTGAGCTCGAAGCAAACGGAGCAACAAACTATCAAACCCGCTATAAGCTGGCCTTGAAAGTCTTTGAAACGACCGCCAACTATGACACGATGATCGCCGACTACTTAAGAAAACGAGTCGCTGGTGAAGTCTTACAAGACACCATCACGATGACCTTTGAAAAGGTTCAAGATCTCCGTTACGGTGAAAATCCCCACCAGAAAGCCGCTTTTTACGGCGAAGTGGTGCCAGTTAAAGGCGCCCTCACCGCAGCGAAGCAAGTCCAGGGAAAAGAGCTTTCCTATAATAATATCAACGATACCAACGGCGCCTTGGAAATTTTAAAGGAATATGGCGACGAACCGACCATTGTCGCGGTTAAGCATGCTAATCCCTGTGGCATTGCCAGCGACGAAAAAATTGCGATGGCTTATAAAAAAGCCCATGACAGCGATCCGGTTTCTATTTTTGGTGGTATCATCGCGTCTAATCGGCTGATTGATCAAGCCGCGGCCAAAGAAATGGTCGCAACCTTCCTGGAAGTGATTGTTGCGCCGGGATTTACACCAGAAGCCTTGGCAGTGCTGGCAGCGAAGCCAAATCTGCGGTTATTAGAGCTGGCCGATATCACCCACAATGAACCGAGCTATGAAGTGAAAAAAGTCATCGGTGGGCTGCTGGTTCAGGAACGGGATACCAAGCTATATGATGAACTAAAAGTGGTCACCAAGCGTCAGCCCAGCGAGGCCGAAATGGAAGAATTGCTGTTTGCCTGGAAAGCGGTTAAGAACACTAAATCAAACGCCATCAGCCTGACTAAAAATAAATGTTTGATTGCCAACGGACCAGGCCAGGTCAATCGGGTCGGTGCTTTGGAAAACGCCATCCGCCAAGCCGGTCAAAAGGTTAAAGGGGCAGTGATGGCATCCGATGCCTTCTTCCCCTTTGACGACAGCGTCAAAGCCGCCGCTGCTGCCGGTATTACCGCAATCATCCAGCCGGGTGGGGCTGGTAAGGATGAGGATTCAATCAAGGCTTGTGATGAGGCTGGAATTGTGATGGTATTTACGGGCATGCGTCACTTCAAACACTAGTTTTGCGTCGATAATTGCCCGACTTCAGCGTTGGAGTCAGTTTTGGCCTTGAATTCGAACAATTCTCTTAGCAAAACAGGTTGGTCACAGTTTTATTTTTTGGTTACGTATGTTAGATATGCTCCCGTCGGACAAAACTATTTCCGCCTGGTGCTAAAGCAATTCTGAAGAAAAAAATGGGTCAAAGTAAATGATTCTGAATTTGAACAATTCTCTTAGCAAAACAGGTATAAACCTGAAAAATTAAGCAAAAACGAGGAGCGATAAATGAAAGTATTAATGATAGGATCCGGTGGTCGGGAACATGTTTTAACTTGGAAGCTTGCCCAAAGCCCCCGGGTTGACAAAATATATGCCGCCCCGGGTAACGGTGGGATCGCCGATTTGGCCGAATGTGTCGATTTAGCGGTTGAAGATATTGCTGGCTGTTTGGCCTTTGCCAAAGACCATCAGATTGACCTGACCGTTGTCGGCCCCGAAGTTCCGCTGGTGATGGGGATGGTTGATGCATTTGAAGCCGCTGGTTTAAAAGTCTTTGGTCCCAACAAGCATTGTGCCCAGTTTGAGGGCAGTAAGGCCTTTACCAAGGAATTTTTATTCCGTCACAAGATCCCCACGGCCGCCTATAAAGAATATACCGATTTTGATGAAATCATCAAAGATTTGGGCGTTTACGGCTATCCGATGGTGATCAAGGCGGATGGTCTGGCCGCCGGAAAAGGCGTGTTGATCCCCGAAAACGAAGCCGATGCCCGAGAAGGCATGGAAATGATCATGAAAAAACGGGAATTCGGCGAAGCCGGCGACAAGGTGGTTATCGAAGAATTTCTAACCGGCCAGGAAGCCTCGATGCTTTGTTTTGTCGATGGCAAAACGATTGTCCCGATGGAAAGTGCGCAGGATTACAAACGCGCCTATGACAATGATGAAGGCTTGAACACCGGCGGCATGGGAACCTATTCCCCTAACGTGTTGTTTGCCGATGAAGCCTTAAACCAGCGCATCAAAGCAGAAATTCTTGATCCGATTATAGGTGGTTTTATTGCCGATGGCATGGATTTTAAAGGCATTCTCTTTATCGGATTGATGATCGAAAACGGTGTCCCAAAGGTGCTGGAATTCAACGTCCGTTTCGGTGATCCCGAAGCCCAAAGCGTCCTGATGCGGATGGAATCCGATCTGGTCGACATCATGGAAGCCGTCATCGATGGCAAACTAGCTGACTGTGAAATCAAGTGGAGTAACAAAGAAGCAGTTTGCGTGGTGATCGCCTCCGGTGGCTACCCCGGCGACTACGAAAAAGGAAAGCTCATCACTGGCATTAAAGACGTAAAAGACTGCGTCGTCTTCCACGCCGGAACAAAACTGGTAAATGGTCAACTACAAACCAACGGCGGCCGGGTTCTCTGCGTCACCGCCCTGGGCGAAAACCGTGAAGCAGCCAGAAAAACCGTCTACGCCAACATCGACAAAATCCACTTCGAAGGTGCTCAATATCGAACCGATATTGCATCGTTTGAGAATATTGATTAACTGAGCCAAATTTTACTTCGGTTTTGTGTAAAAGAGATAAAGCAGTACCGACAATTGTGATATCGTGAAACGAATTTAATATGGAGGGCTACCATGCAAAAGAGTATTATCAGCGCCATGATGGCATATGTTTTATGGGGAATCCTCCCGATTTACTGGAAGGCACTCAAAGCAGTGTCGCCGCTTTACATCCTGTCTTCACGGATTTTCTGGTCCTTCATATTTTGTGTGATTTTTGTTACCATCATCAAAAAATGGCCAGAAATAAAAACGGTTATTCTAGACAAGAAAAGATTTATTTATTGCATTCTCAGTGGATTGATGGTGTCGCTTAACTGGTATACCTATATCTGGGCCGTGAATGCTAATTTTATTATTGATGCCAGTCTGGGCTATTATATCAACCCGCTGGTGGTGGTCTTATTCAGCGCCCTTTTCTTTGGAGAACGGTTTAACAAATGGGAAAGCCTGTCAGTCTTGCTGGCACTGGTCGGGGTTGTATTTATCACCCTGAAAATTGGTAAATTTCCGGTAGTGGCGATCATTTTGGCGCTCACCTTTGCCTTGTACGGCGTCTTTAAGAAGAAGCTCAATGCCAGCCCGATTGTCTCACTGATACTCGAAACTGCGGTGGTGGCACCCTTTGCTTTTGCTGCTATTATATATATCGAAGCTCAGGGTCAGGGAATCGTAGCTTTAGCTAATCCCTTAGTTTCCGCCCTGGCTGTTTTAGCAGGGGTAGTCACCGCGATCCCGTTACTGCTTTATGCGAAAGGGGTTCAGGAAATATCTTTTTCATTATTAGGCTTTTTTCAATACATTACACCTACCATCATGCTGTTTCTCGGGGTATTTCTTTATGGTGAAGCCTTTACAATGGTAGATCTGATTGGGTTCGGATTTATTTGGATCGCACTAATTATTTTCACCATGTCAAAAATACGTAGCGGAACCAAAGAAATCGTCGAAGCCGATTTATAAAAAAAGATAAAAGCAAGTTGTTGATTAACCCATTAATTTAAGAATTAGTGGGTTTTTCCATTTTAGGTTTGCACTGGGTTGAATTAAAGTCTAAAATAGAGGGTATAAAGATTAAGAAAGATTAAACTAAAAATTAATCGGCCTAGCAGTGAATTGCGAAACCCATCAGTAACAAAAAATGATTGTAATACTTGGGGGCAGGTCTGTGAAAGCTGATTAACATAAGTAATGAGGAGTTAAATGAAAAATAATATTGGTTTTATCGGTTGTGGAAATATGGCAAAGGCGATGATTGGTGGTTTGGTAAAGGGGGAATTATTCAAGCCAGAAAATATTTTGTGTTATGATCCCTCTGAAGCGGCAAGAATTCAAGTAGCGGAAGATTATGGGGTCAGTATTCAAAAATCAAATGTCACGGTGGCAAAACAAGCTGATTATCTGGTTTTAGCAGTGAAGCCTTTTTTGTATGCCAAGGTGCTTGAGGAAATTGCCTCGAGTATTAAACCGTCGGTGATTATTATTTCGATTGCGGTGGGCGTTGGATTTGAAGACATTAAAGAATTCTTGGGCAGGGATGTCAAGGTGATCAGAACCCAACCCAGCACTCCCGCTTTTGTCGGCGAATCCGATTCCACCCTTTGTCCCGATGGTCACATGACAGCCGAAGATACCCAGGATATCATCAAGATCTTCGAAAGTTTTGGAAAAGCTGAAATCATCAGCGAAAAGCTGATGGATGTAGTTCCCGGAATTGCCAGCTCAGCACCAGCGTATACGATGCTGCTGATTGAGGCGATGGCCGATGGCGGGGTACTCCATGGTTTTCCCCGCGATCAAGCCTATCGGATATCAGCTCAGGCGGTTTATGGTGCCGCTAAACTGGTGCTGGAATCCGGCGAGCATCCGGGTAAACTTAAAGATCAGATCTGTACCCCCGGGGGAACCACGATCGAAGCCGTCCGGGTTTTAGAAGCCAAAGGTTTTCGAGATGCGGTAATCTCAGCGGTAGACGCCTGTGCTAAGAAATCTTTAGCGATGAGTAAAAAACAAATATAAATTTATTAAATTTGGTTAATCCACTAAGGAGATGATTAATCATGGATGACGGATTAATTAAAAAAGTACGAAGAAATATGAGTCTCGAAGAAATGGTAGCCTTGTGCTCGGGTCGAACGGACTGGGAAACGGTAGGCTATTCCAAATATGGCATCGAGCCGGTGTTTATGGCCGACGGCCCCCATGGTATGCGGGTAATTGAAAATGAAGGAGCCCTGGGGATTCCCCAGGGTAAGCCGGCTACCTGTTTTCCCCCGGCAGTCCTCACCGCCTGTTCCTGGGACGAAGACCTGCTCGAGTTTGTGGCCAAAACCATCGCTCTTGAGGCTCGGGCGATGGGGGTCGATCTGATTCTAGGTCCAGGGATCAACATCAAGCGATCACCGCTTTGCGGGCGGAATTTTGAATATTTTTCGGAAGACCCGCTGCTGTCAGGGCGATTAGGAAAAAGTTTTATTCTGGGCGCTAAAGAGCATGGCGTGGGTACTACGGTTAAGCATTATCTGGCTTACAATCAGGAAACCCGACGGATGACCGTCGATGCCAAAATTGATATTCGGGCGCTGCGGGAGATTTATTTAAAGCCCTTTGAGATAGCCATAAAAGAAGGCCAGCCGATGGCCGTGATGTGTTCTTATAACAGCATCAATGGCAAATTTGTCTCTCAGAGCAATTATTTTCTGACCCAACTACTCAGGAATGAATGGGATTTTGATGGAATTGTCATGTCTGATTGGGGTGCCGTCTATGATCGCGTCAGAGGGGTGTTCGCTGGATTGGATCTGGAAATGCCGGGTAACGGTGGTGTCAATAACCGGAAGATATTTGATCGAGTCAAGGAAGGCAAACTTAAAGTTACCATTCTAAATGAAATGGCCGAACGGCTGATCCGGTTTGCTTTTCAGGCTCAGGAAAACCGCAGAAACCATGCCACACCGACAGAAATTGAGCCCCAGGGGCACCATAAAATTGCCCAGTTAGCGGCGGTTGAAAGTATGGTTTTACTGAAGAATGAAGATCAGATCCTGCCTATTGATGGGACAAGAGTAAAAAAACTGGCGATTATTGGCAGTATGGCTTTTGATCCCCGTTATCAGGGTAGTGGTAGTTCAAAAATCAACCCTTATCATATCGAGTCGCCTTATGAACACATCAAAAGATTGGTTGGTTCTGATATTCAGCTGTTCCCCCATCAGGGTTATTTCTATGATGAAGTGGTGGAACAGAAAAACCTGGCCGATCAGGCGGCGGAGGTGGCAAAAAACTCAGATCTGGCGATCGTATTTGTCGGTTTGCCGGATCACGACGAATCGGAAGGGTATGATCGTAACCATTTAAATTTGCCGTCAAAACAGCTTGATCTGATCGATAAGATCTGCAAGGTTCAGCCCCAAACTGTGGTGATTGTTCAAAATGGCGGGGTTGTCGATATCAGCTGGGAAGACCAGCCCAAGGCGATTGTCGAGATGTTTTTAGGCGGTCAGGGTGGCGGCGATGCGATTGCCCGGCTTTTACTAGGTGAAAATAATTTTTCTGGCAAGCTGGCTGAAACTATTCCGATGCGTTTAGAAGATAGCCCGGCTTATATCAATTTTCCGGGAATTCATGATGAGGTGGTATATGGGGAGAGTATTTTTGTCGGGTACCGCTACTATGACTTCACAAAAAAGAAGGTGCGATTCCCCTTTGGCTTTGGACTTAGCTACACCGATTTCGACTATCAGCCGATCGAAGAAACAAAACTGATAATTGATGCCGAAAAAACAGTTACTGTTAAATGCCGGGTCGCCAATATCGGTGCTTTCAACGGCAAAGAAGTCATTCAACTTTACACCGGAAAACGCGATACAGCGATCCTTCGTCCAGTCCGCGAATTGCGAGGATTTAAAAAAGTGTTTATCCCCGCTGGACGTTTCACCGAGGTCAGTTTTGAGTTGGGACTCAGTGATTTTAGTTACTATAATCCCACTACCAAATCATGGGAGCATGAGTCTGGTAGCCACCAGATCTATATTGGTTCATCTAGTCGAGATTTACCGATCGTCTATCCGGTTCAGATTAACAAGGATTTGATTCATCCGATCAACCCCTTGTCCTATCTCAGCGATTTCGAGAAAACCGATCGCGGACAGATCATCTTAAAACTGTTGCTGTCTGGCTTTGAAGAGATCATGGGAAATGATCAAACCAGAGAAGATGACTTTTTTATGACGATGCTGGCCAACACGCCATTGCGCAAGCTAGTTGAATTCTCTAATGGCATCTTTACGGAAGAGTGTATTGATAAGATAATCGAACTGGTCAATTCAGAAGAAGCTCTAGAAGGGGTGACCTTTGAAAAGCTGGTTAATTGTACGGAAAAGAAAAAGGGCTTTTTTAAAAGTCTTTTCGGCGGTAATCAGGAAGAATACCTCTCTATCTATTCTAAAGTGCGTGAGCTGGTCGAGGATGAGGATGTCATGAAGATTCTTCGGAATTATTTTGGTGATGAAACCTTTGAAAGCGACTATCTGCAAATGGCTATCAAAATGGGAATTTGTTTTGATAAGGCGCAGAAATTACTTCCCGATGATTTTTTCTCTGACGAAAAGCTTAGAAATATTGAACGCGACCTCAATGCATTGGCAAAACCTAAAAGGAAGTAAGGTAATTGATCAGAAAGTGTACCGATTCGTTTACAATCAATGATCGGTACCTTCTCTTTGTAAAGCTTAGGGATTATTTTTAATACCAAAGCAGAATATAATCAAGAAGGAAAGATAAAAATGAATACACTCACCATAGATACATCAAGCATTGTTGCATCGGTTGCAATACTAAATGAAGAAAAATTAGTAGGCGAAATAATTATCAATCATCAAAAAAAACATTCCGAAAAACTAATGACTGCCATCGATCATTTGCTCAGTGATGGCGGTCTTTCAATTGCGGATATCGATGTTTTCGGGATTGTCTCCGGTCCCGGTTCCTTTACCGGGCTGCGGATAGGGATGGCGACCGTTAAGGGCTTTGCCCAGGCGCTCAATAAGCCGGTGGTAGGGGTATCAACCCTGGAAGCCCTGGCAATGAATATTCCCTTTGCCAATGGCCTGATCTGCCCGGTTCTGGATGCTCAGCGCAACCAGACCTATACCGGTGTTTTTCATTTTGAAGAGGGACAGCTGGTAAGAGACATGGCCGATGCAGTGATGGAAATTGATGATCTCATTGCTTTTTTAAAAGCGAGAAGTGAGACCATCTATTTTTTAGGTGATGGCCTACCGCGATTTTCGCAAGTCTTGCTGGCCGCCTGCCCAGGAAGTCGGATTGTGCCTAATTATCTCAATATGAATCGGGCGTCATCAGCGGGAGCCTTGGTATTGGAACGGGCATTAAAAGGCGAGACCAGCCATTATCGGGAAGTAGAACCCTTTTACATCCGCCCTTCCTACGCCGAAGAGCATAAAAAATGATGATCAGCTATCGTTTAATGCAAGCCCGCGATGTTCCAGGCGTTTTTAAGGTTGATCAGGCCTGTTTTATTCATAATTGGAGCCAGGATTCCTACCAGGCGGAAACAAAAAATATCCTCTCTAATTATATTGTGGCCGAAGCCGATGGTGAAATTATTGGTTTTGGCGGCTTCTGGCAGGTGATTGATGAAGCGCATATTACCAATATCGCAGTACTAAAAGAGTATCGCCAGACCGGGGTGGGGCAAAAGATCATCAACGCGATGCTGGCGCTGGCGCTAGCAAAAGGCTGTGTCGGAATGACCCTAGAAGTAAGGGGAGATAATCAGCCGGCCATTAATTTTTATCTGAAAAATAAATTCACCCGACAAGGCCGGCGAAAAGACTATTATGGCGCGGGACTAGACGCGATTATTATGTGGAGGTATGGGCTTGAATAAAACCATCAAAATTTGTGCGGTGTTGCTGGGAATGCTGTTTCCGGTAATTATTTTTATCAGCGCCATCGAGGTGGCGGTATTTGACAAAGCTTTTTATACAGATCAGATGGCAAAAAATCAGGTTATTAAAAACACCGGGATTTATCCCCCGGATATGGATCTGGTAGTCGATGAAATGATCAGCTACTTAAAGGGAGACCGCCAGGATTTTGACATCAAAGCCCGTTTGGCTCCGGAAAATGCCAAAAACGTCGTCGATCGCGTGTCCATTTTCAATGACAAAGAAATTACCCATATGGATGATGTCAGAAACCTGCTGCTATTCTTTCTCGGCCTGCGGGACGCCGCTATGATTTTAGCGCTGATTAGCTTTCTGATGCTTTTGAAAGATCACCAGCAGGCCATCATCAAGGCGCTATTCTATGGATCGACCATTTTTATAGTGTTATTTCTGGTCATTGGTGCAAGCTTTGTTTTTAATTTTAATGACACCTTTATTCTGTTCCATCAGTTGTTTTTTACGAATGACTTATGGATTATGGATCCATCAATTGACCGACTGATCTGGATAGTGCCCGAGCCCTTCTTTTTCGCGATGATCAGCCGGATGGTCATCTACACCCTGGTACCCCTGGGGCTCACTACACTGGCATCAGGTTTGGTGTTGTTCAAGAACAAAGAAAAGAAAAAAATGCATAAAACAAAAATGCATAAAACAAAAATGCATGAACTATAAATAGTAATTTTAATCGAGGTAAATATGAAAATTCTTAGCATTGAGACATCCTGTGACGAAACTTCTGTGGCCATTGTCGAAGACGGCCGGAAAATATTGACCAATCGGATCTATTCCCAGATTGATATTCATCAGAAATACGGTGGCGTGGTACCGGAGATTGCCTCTCGCAATCATGTCACCAAACTGCCCTATATCATCGATGAAGCCCTGGAAGAAAGTGGGCTGACGCTAGCCGAAGTGGATGCGATTGCCGTGACTAATGGCCCAGGACTGGTGGGGGCACTGCTGATTGGCCTCTCGACGGCCAAAGCGATCGCTTACAGTTTGAGCAAACCGCTGATTGGGGTGCACCATATTGAAGGCCATATTGCCGCTAATTTTTTGCAATATCCAGAACTCGAACCACCTTTCTTAACGCTGGTGGTATCCGGCGGTCATAGTCATCTGGTTCTGGTGGAAGACTACCAGACCTTTAAGGTGCTGGGACGAACCATCGATGATGCTGCTGGCGAAGCCTTTGATAAAATCTCCCGGGTTTTGGGTCTAGGATATCCCGGCGGCCCGGCCATTGATGCGGCAGCAAAAAATGGCAACCCCGCTGCGATTGCTTTTCCACGAGTGATGCTGGATAAAAGCCAGTATGATTTTAGTTTCAGTGGCTTAAAATCAGCGGTGCTGAATTATCTCAACGGCAAAAAAATGAAAGAGGAAGAAGTCAACCCCAATGATGTAGCGGCCTCTTTTCAGCTGGCTGTCATCGAGGTGTTGGTCAGCAAAACCATTGCCTGCGCTAAAAGCATTGGCATGAAGACCATCTGTATGGCTGGTGGGGTATCCTGCAATTCGCTGTTACGAGATATGATGGGACAAGCAGCTGCCAAAGCGGGTATGACCTTGTACTTTCCTGATCCGATTCTCTGTACTGACAACGCTGCGATGATTGGTTCGATGGCCTACTATAATTATATCAACGGGGAAGAAAGCGACCTGAGTCTCAACGGCATCCCCGGCCTTAAAATTGGAAGCCGGCAATAAGCGTAGTCCGGGAATATCGGCTGATAATAAAAGCTGGCGTTAAAAGCGTAGACACATTTATATAAAGAGCTCTCTACCATCTTTAAAAATTAAAACAAACTTAAAAAAAATTAAGATGTTCAAAAAGGGAAAAAAAACTTGCAATCAACCTGCAAATCATTTAAAATACTATTAGCACTCAGGTAGAATGAGTGCTAATAAATGAAATAAAAGGTACAGCGTACCCAATATAATCAAATGGAGGAAAAAATGAGTTTAAGACCTTTAGGTGACAAAGTAGTAATTAAAGTTAAAGCTGAAGAAGTAAAAACTGCAGGTGGAATTGTTTTACCAGGATCAGCCCAGGAAAAACCGCAGCAGGGTAAAGTCGTTGCAGTTGGAACGGGAGAAGTTATCGATGGCAAAAAAGTGCCACTTGACGTTAAGGTAGATGATGAGGTTATCTATTCTAAATATTCCGGCAATGAAGTAAAAATTGGCGATGAAGAGTTTTTAATTATCCGTCAGGCTGATATTTTAGCAATCGTAGAATAATAAAATTTAGAAAAACAGGAGGAAAATAATATGGCTAAAGATATAAAATTTCGTGAAGAAGCTAGAGCATCACTGATCACTGGTGTTGATAAATTAGCAAATACCGTTAAGGTGACATTAGGACCAAAAGGAAGAAATGTTATTTTAGCTAAATCATACGGTTCACCAACCATCACCAATGATGGGGTAACCATTGCCAAAGAAATAGAACTAGAAGATGCCTTTGAAAACATGGGTGCTCAGCTGGTTAAAGAAGTTGCTACCAAAACTAACGACGTCGCTGGTGATGGAACGACCACTGCAACCTTATTGGCGCAAGCCATTGTTCGTGAAGGTAACCGTAACGTTGTTGCCGGCGCTAACCCAATGGTACTCAAAAAAGGGATTGAAAAAGCCGTTACCGCGGTTGTTGAAGAATTAAAAGCAAACAGCAAGAAAATCGAAAGCAAAGAAGCAATCGCTCAGGTTGCCTCCATTTCTGCAGCTGATGCCGAAATTGGAAAACTGATTTCCGAAGCCATGGATAAAGTCGGCGATGACGGTGTTATCACTGTAGAAGAAGGTAAGGGAATGGGTACTGAACTGGAGTTTACCGAAGGGATGCAGTTTGACCGTGGATACTTATCCGCTTACATGGTAACTGATACTGAAAAAATGGTTGCTATCCTTGAAAATCCTTATATCTTAATTACTGACAAAAAAATTACAAACATTCAAGAAATCTTACCAGTTTTAGAACAAATCGTGCAATCTGGCAGCAAACTGTTAATTATTGCTGAAGACGTTGAAGGCGAAGCGTTGGCAACCTTGGTTGTTAATAAATTACGAGGAACCTTTAACTGTGTGGCTGTAAAAGCGCCAGGCTTTGGTGATCGACGTAAAGCGATGTTAGCTGATATTGCGGCATTAACCGGTGGTGAAGTGATCTCTGATGAATTAGGTTTAGAGTTAAAAACCACTACCATCGAACAATTAGGTCGTGCCCGTCAGGTTAAGGTTGATAAAGAAGATACCATTATTGTTGAAGGAAGCGGAAACAAAGACGCGGTTGCAGAACGCATTCGTCAGATCAAAGCCCAGATTCCTGAAACTTCTTCAGAATATGATAAAGAAAAATTACAGGAACGTTTGGCTAAATTATCTGGTGGCGTAGCCGTTATCCAGGTTGGTGCAGCCACCGAAACGGAACTGAAAGAAATCAAATACCGTATCGAAGATGCCTTAAATGCGACTCGCGCAGCCGTTGAAGAAGGCGTTGTATCCGGTGGTGGGACAGCTTATATCAACGCGATTCCAAAGGTTGATGCTTTAATTGAAACCCTTGAAGGCGACGAAAAAACTGGTGCCTACATTATCCGTCGAGCGATTGAAGAACCAATGCGACAAATCGCTGAAAATGCTGGTCATGAAGGTTCTGTGATCATTTCGCAAATGGCTGGTAAAGCAGTTGGCGTTGGTTATGACGCTGCTAAAGGCGAATTTGTTGATATGTTCCAGGCGGGAATTATTGACCCAACTAAGGTAACCCGTTCTGCGATTCAAAATGCAGCTAGTGTTTCGGCGATGTTCTTAACCACTGAAGTAGCGGTTGCTGATCTTCCAGCCGAAGATTCCGGCATGGGCGGCATGCCAGGCGGCATGGGCGGAATGCCAATGATGTAAGCCTCAGGCTACATTAACATATAAATTAGTATAAAAAATAGTAAAATAATTTAGTTCCCAATAAATAAAGTCAAATAAAAAGGCAGTCTCTTGCGAGGCTGCCTTTTGTTTGTCTGATTTTAGAACAGTTTAGTCAACATCATAAGGGATGCCAGCAAACAAAACTTCCATTTCTGCTTGTTCCAATTCGGCCAGTTTGATGATCAGACCGTTAAGCAGGGTGATCATCGCTTGGGCATCGGGCGATTCGTCATCGGTTGGTTTAGCGGCATATAGGGCAATTAGCATGGTATTGCGGGTAGTGCCGGTAACATCTTTAAACAGGGTATTTAAGACTCTTTTTTCATTGGTTGTCAGTTCCATAGTTTCCTCCAAATTATTGTTGAATTTTTTTATGTTTTTATTAAATTTAAGTTACTCCGTTTCCAGCGCCATTAAGGCGATCTCCCAGGAATCAGTGAGTTCGGCTAATTGCTGCTTGAGTTCCTCATAAGAAAGATTGATTTCAGACGCCAGGGTAAGGTTGTCGTAGAAATCCGGGGCACACATCGTCGCTTCGATCGATTCAATTTTTTGTTCGGTCACCAGAATGGTTTCCTCGATTTCTTTAACCTGCTTCTTTAAAAGCCGGATTCGAGCTTCCTCGTCCTTTTGTTTCTTGCGGTCGGTTTTCTGCTGGGTTTTAGTCACAATCGTTTTGTTTTCGGCAGCCAGAACAGCATCCCGATCTGAGGCATCAGCCTTATGTTTTAAGTAATCGTCATAGTTGCCCAGATGGATTTCGATTCCGGTAGCTGAAAACTGATAGATCTGGCTTGCGATTCGGTTTAAAAAATAGCGGTCATGGGAGATAAACAGCAGGGTACCCTCATATTGGCTTAAGGCACTTTCGAGAATTTCTTTGGTATCCATATCGATATGATTGGTGGGTTCATCCATCAGCAGGAAATTAGACTGGGAAATCATCAACCGTGCCAGCAGCAACCGTGCTTTTTCGCCGCCAGAAAGGGTGTTGATCGGCTTAAAGACGTCATCGCCGACAAATAAAAAGGCTGCCAGGATATTACGCAATTCGCCTTCAGTCAGCTTGGAATCGACATCCCACAGGGCTTCGAGCAGGTTTTCGTTATAAAACTTCTTGAGCGCTTGATGTTCCTGATCGAAATAGCCGATATGAACCTTCTGGCCGAGCCGGATTTCGCCAGCATCAGCGGCCAGCTTGTGCTGTAAAATGCGAAAAAGGGTGGTCTTGCCGGCGCCATTGGGCCCGATGATACCGATTTTATCGCCGCGATGCATTTCAAAACTGATATTCTGGAAAAGCAGACGATCGTCAAAGGATTTTTTAATCCCCGTTACCGCCAAAACGTCATTGCCGCTTTTAACCCGGGGGACAAAGCTGAAATGACTATTATGGGCGGTTTCAACCTTGTCGAGCAACTCGATCTTACTGAGCGCTTTTTCGCGGCTAGAAGCCCGTTTTGAGCTTTTTATCGAGTTATAGGCGCGGAACCGGTTGATAACTTCCTGCTGATGCTTGATCTCTTTCATCTGCTGCTGATATTGATGATTCTGCTCGATCATATCCTGACGTTTTTTAATGGCGTATTGGGTATAATTGCCATGGTATTCTTTGACATTCTGCTGGCTTACCTCGATGATCGAGGTGCACACCTTGTCAATAAAATAGCGGTCATGGGAAACGATGATAAAGGTACCAGGGTAATTCTTTAGATATTGTTCAAGCCATTGCAGGGCATCAATATCGAGGTAGTTGGTTGGTTCATCCAATAGCAGCAGTTCCGGTTCCTGAAGTAGGATCTGACCCAGGGTAGCACGGGTTTTTTCACCGCCGCTGAGCATGCAAAAAGCTTTGTCCTGATCTTCCGGTTTAAAACCGAGGCCATTGATGACCCCACGGATCCGGCTGGGATATTCATAGCCACGTTCTTCGGCAAAGCGTTCCTGTAGCTCGCCAAACTCCAGCATCAAATTATCCTGAGCCGCTGGCGGGGCCTGGGCAATGGCATCGCCGATTTGTTTGATCCGCTTTTCCATTTCAAGCAGCGGACTAAAAACATCAGTGAGCATTTCAAGCAGGCTGGTATTTTCGGCGATATTGGACTCCTGCGATAAATAGCTGATCGATAGTTCGCTTTTCTTGCTGATGCGTCCGGTGTCGGGAAGTAGCTCGCCGGTAATCAGTTTGAGCAGGGTTGATTTACCGGTGCCGTTACGTCCGACCAGGCCAATCTGCTTTTTTTCATTAATGGATAGATTCAGATCATTAAAGACTTCATGGATGCCATAACTAAAATGTAATTTTTCTATATTGACTAGCATTATTTCACCTGTTTTCGTTTTTGTTCGATTATTCTTGTTTATTGCTACTATTCTATCAAAAAAAACCATAAATTAAAATGAATAATTTGACGTACTTGGTACATATTGATATAATTAACTGATTATCCGAAAGAAAGGAGAAGTTATCATGCATCGCTTCTCAAAAAAAGTATCGATGACCGTTGTTAAACGGTTGCCAAAGTATTACCAATATTTAAGTGATTTACAGCTCAATGATATCGAAAAAATATCATCCCGGGAATTAGCAAGTTTAATGGGACTGACAGCTTCTCAAATACGTCAGGATTTAAATTCTTTTGGAGGTTATGGCCAACAAGGTTATGGTTATAATGTAGGAGAATTAAAGGAGGCGATCAAGGAGATTCTTGGTCTTGATAGTGAATATAATTGCATTATTATCGGTGGCGGTAATATGGGTCATGCCATTGCTAACTATGAACGATTTAAGCGGGAAGGCGTTATTTTAAAAGGAGTCTTCGACATTGATCCACTGACAGTTGGCACGGTTGTTGGTAGCGTCGTTGTCAGACACATGGATGAGATTGATGAATTTATTAAGGCCAACGAAATAGACATTGCGATTCTATGTGTACCTCGGGAGGTTGGCCAGAAGGTGGCAACCCAGGTGACTGAATTAGGGGTGAAGGGGATCCTCAATTTCAGCCCTTTAGATTTGGATGTGCCCAGTGATGTTGTTGTCGAAAATGTAAACATAACCGATAGTTTGTTCACCTTGACCTATCTGTTGGGCGAGTAAAAGATAGCAAAGAAATAGCAAAGAAATAGCAAAGAAATAGGTAAGAGTTTGATTAGCGATCAGACTCTTTATATTTTTCTTCAAAATTAAAAAAACATTAAAAAAGAAACACGTTTTACGTGTTTCTTTTATTTATAACAAGTTATGTAAACATGATTTTCATCGTTTTTGATTTACTTTCCACTGGCGCTTTTGAAATTAATAAAATCCAGGACTTCCTGCTTATAGCTTTCCGGGAAAGAGAAATAGGAAGAAAAAGAATCAACTTCTTCGTTGGAAAACACATAAGATTTCAAAAATTCTTCACAGGACATCGGTTTGGGATTGCTTGGTAAAAGTTTGGGTTGGTCAGTTCTGCATAGTAAGTAGTCAACAGATACTTCAAAAAAATCAGCGATCTTGATCAGCAATTGATTTTCTGGTAAATTTTTGTCTTTCTCATACTTAGAAATAGAACTCTTATTAAGATAGAAAAGATTGGCAAAATTTTCCTGGGTGAGTCGTTTCGAAATTCGCAACGCCTTTAATCGCGTACCAAAAGTATTATTTTCCATTTTTTCACCTTCTTTCAGTTTAGAATTGTTGGCATAAATGCACTGCCTATTAACCCATTATAACACGACTTTAACATTTGTCAAGAATTTCAGTTGAATTTAAGTAAGGGATCTTAAATTTGCAAAGCATCAAAAGGGCGATCTTGCTTCCCTTAATAGCCGCAGGCACTCTTCATATTTAGCTTTCTCATGAGCTGCCTCATTGGCAGGAAATGGCGGTTCTAGGGATTGATTATTTACAGCCGTTTCTGTCATTGTGTCAAATAAAGCATTGAAATCCGCACTTTCCGGGGAATCAGTTGATTTACGTTTTGATTTTCCGTCTTCGCTTATAATTTCATCATAACTGAGGGAAGTCAAGGTTGATCCGATAAAAGTGGCTTCCAGAAGCCCCTGATAACCTTCAAGGTCTGGGGAACTGATGATCGCATAGGTATCGAGGGTATCAATTTTTATTGGTTCTTGATCACCTTTCTCTGCCTGAGTCAAAATTTCTCTTGCTAATTTGATATATCGCTCGGATGTTTGGGTCGCCCCTGAGACAGCATCTATTTCATCAGGTTTTTGCGAAAGCATCAGCTCATTGTTAAGCCGAAGATAGAGGGCGCCGATATTCGAAACAGCCAGGTTCTCCCATGTTTTATCATTACCCTCGACAGTCAGACGGTCGGCTTTGTTGCGATCGATTTCTTGAAAATTGACTCTGGTAATCAGGCCATTTTTAATAGCGATGCTTAACTGTTGGCCATATCCCCTGGCATCATAATAGTTTGTGGCAGCAGAATACTGACCGTCGATCAGAGGTTCTAAATATTCTGAAGGTAAAATTGAACCAGTAGCGGGATCGTTAATCAATTCTTTTTCGGCACAGCCGGCAAATAAAAACGGTATCAAGGCAGTGACCAGGATATAGCAGAAAAACCGAAGAGGTGGATTCATAAATTTATTTTTTAACATCATTATCACCAATTTTCATCTATCTTTAGGCAGTGTTAACTAATCATTCAGTGCTTATTTCGTGCTTAAATTAATAGGCGGAGGCATTCATCAGTGGTGGAACAATCTGTTTTTTTCGCGAAAAAACGCCATTCATATACTTGCTGAATTCACCTGCCTGGAAACCAAACGCCAACTGAGCAAGGTTTTTTGCCTCTCCGGCGACAATCAGCTCGGTTCCTCCTAAAATGATGTCAGTGACCATTAAAATCGCCAGATCAAGACTTTCTTCGGTACATAATCGCTCCATTTCCAGCAGCACACCATCAAGCTTGTCAAATATTCCCCGGAAATCGCCCGTGTTAATTTGCGAAACCGCAATTTTATAAGCCCCCATAGTGAACAATTTACGATCGGTAGAGATGATCTCGGAGGGCGGCATTTCTTTTAAATTGCTGCCGGCGACCAGCATTTTTTCACCGTAGCTCTTAATATCGAGATTTAGAATCTTAGCCAATTCCCGGGCAATGGTGCGATCTTCTTTGGTGCAGGTGGGCGAATTAAATAATAGTGTATCGGAGATGATCGCGCTGAGCATCAGACCAGCCATGTTTTTGGGAATCGCGATCTTGTTTTCATGATACATTTTAGCAACGATGGTGGCCGTACAGCCAACCGGCTCAATGCGTAGATAAAGAGGGGTAGCGGTTTGTATTTCGGCCACCCGGTGATGGTCGATGACTTCAACGATTTCGGCTTCTTCGACACCGATAATCGACTGATTCCGTTCATTGTGATCAACCAGAATGACTTTTTTTCGACTGAAGTCGATCAGGTTGCTGCGAGAAATGGTTGAAATGACCTTGCCATCTTCAGCCACTACCGGGAAACGGTCATGATCAGAGGTTAGAATATTCTTTTTTACATCATCAATGGTTTCATAGGTCATGAAGTATTCCAGATGGTTTTTCTGGTAATAATTTTTGATCGGAATTCCCTGACAGAGAAGCCGGATCACTTCGAAGGGACCAAAGGCCACAATCAGAACAGCGCCAGGGTAGTCATCAGGGATTTGAAAGACAATATCCGCTGAGGCATTGGCGACTATGATGATACCAGCGCCGGTAGCAAAAGCCTGATCCATATATCGACCCTGCTGAACCGTTATCAGAATATCCTGGCTGTCCAGGGTTTGACCCTCTTCAATTTCGGTAATGGTGTAGACATCGCCCTGAACCAGTTCCGATTGGATTAAACCATAAACCTGGGCTTCTAGTAAGTCGATGATGTTATCGAGTGGGGTGTCACTGTCGCGAAGCAGCGATTTTGAAAAAGCATCAGTATAGGCCGGGATTATATCCGATAGTGAAACCATCCCGATCAGTTTTTTATCATCACTAATCACTGGCAGCGAGCGGCCAGGGTGATCAATGATCTGTCCCATCGTTTTTGAAACCGAGTCATTTTCGTAGGCCATCGAAAAATCGGTCAGCACCAGGTCCGAAACCTGGGGTTTGACGTCCTTGATCAGCTCAGGAATATCAGCTTGAAAGGTATCTAGAATAAATTGGGTCTCTTTATTGATTGACCCCAAACGGGCTGGGAAGACCTGGGAATGTCCCAGGGCCTGTTTTAAATGGGCATAGGCAATGGCAGAACAGATCGAATCGGTATCTGGATTGCGATGTCCGAAGACATATATTTTCTGGGTCATCGAAGAACCTCCTTTTTTTTAAATAAGTGAATGCGTATCGAGAAATCGTAGTACATCGCCATAGACAAGGTCACGTTTTTCTTCATTTAGAATTTCGTGCCGCATCAGCGGGTATAGTATCAGATCAACGTTGATAACACCAGCATGCTTTAATTGCTGGGTGATCTGGATCACTTCTTTGCCCATACTACCGACCGGATCGTCCCGGCCGGCTAAAAAAAGCAAGGGAAAATCTTGGGGGATCTTTTTTAGATTGGTCTGCTTTGTTGTGTAGTCCAGGCCATAAAACAAATCCCGATAAAAGCCGGCGCTGCAGGTAAAGCCACACAGGGTATCCTCGATGTAGGCATCGACATTGCTTTTGCTCATCGAGAGCCAATCATATTCGGTACGGTTGGGTTTAAACTTTTTATTGTAACTACCAAAGGACAGATCAGACAGCAGTTTAGACGGCGTTTGCTCACCCTTTTTTCGGATCTCGCGGTGGGCAATCAGGCTGGCGGCTTGACGCATGAATTTGCTGATACCAAGGGTGGTGCCAATAATAATTGCCCCATCATAGAGTTCAGAATAATCAATGACAGCCGTTCGGGTTACCACCGAACCCATGCTGTGTCCGGCGATAAAGAGGGGTAGATCCGGATAGCTTTCTTTAAGCATGCAAGAGATTTCTCTGACATCAGAGACAACCCGTTTCCAGCCGTTGCCGCTTGAAAAAAAGCCCAGATCACCGGAGTCTCTACCGGTTTGACCATGGCCCCGCTGATCGTGGATCACAACCAGATAGTGATGTTGATACAAGAAATCCATAAACTCATGATAGCGGCGGGCATGCTCGGCCATCCCGTGAACGATCAGAACAACAGCCCTTGGGTTGGCTGGGCAGGGGGTTTCGTAATAAGTCAGCTTCGCCTCATCGGATGCATAAAAAGTATTGGTGGTTAAATCAATCATTGGCAGTCCCTTCTTTCATGTTGTCTTTAATCTATTTTCACATTATAACAAAATATCTTAAAAAAAACAGTGTTCACCGTACTAAAAAAACAATAATCAGTGTATAATTAAGATAAAAATCATTGGACTAAGGGGTAATCAAAATGAATTTAGTGGTACTTGGTAATAATAAACCCTCAAAATGTTTTTAAATGAAGCGACCGTTATTTTGGGGATTTGTCACCCTGGGTCTTGGAATTGTTGGGGCTTTTTACCGCTTGCCAGTTTGGGCGATGCTTGGTTTTGTCGGCCTGCTGGCAGCGATGCCGTTTTTTATCAGAGCAATCAAAGTAGCCCAAATGGTATTTGTTCTTGGTTTGTTCGGGTTGGGTGTCTTCTTGGGCTACAGCGCATTTCCGGAAACAGACCGTCTCGAGGCCTTCTATCAAAAGGATGTTTCTCTTGTCGGGGTGGTTACTGATTATCCAATCCTGACAGAAAACCGTTTAACCTTCAATCTTGTCACTAAAGAAACGATTGCTGACGCGGATGAAAATAATCGTCTTGCGGACGCCATCGGGATCCGGGCGACCATCTATTACCCTTCAGATGAGGACACAAGTGGCGAGCATCAAGCGTCAAAGACCGATGAAGAGCGATTAGAGCTTCTTCCTGGCGATCTGCTATTATTACAGGGAAAACTGTCAAAGCCCCCCGGCAAAAGAAACCCCGGTGGTTTTGATTATGGACTGTATCTTAAATCCCAGTCGATTGACGGGATGCTGGCTGTCACGAGTATTAAAGCTGTCGGTCATGAAAGGATCCTGCTTTATCAGATTATGGGAATAAAAAGAGCACTACAGGATCAATGCGAGGCCAGTTTTTCAGATGATGTCGCGGATTTACTGAAGGGAGTCTTATTTGGGGAAAAGAATATTAATGAAGATCTTGCCAAGCGCTTTCAGGATGCTGGTGTCACCCATGTTTTAGCGGTCTCTGGTCTTCATGTCGGGTATCTGTTTCTGGCGCTTTCTGGCCTGCTGATCGCTGTTAAAATCAATAAGCGGCACTGGATCCTTTTTTTGACCCCGGCATTGTTATTTTACAGTGCGATCACCGGGTTTGCCCCGTCGGTGATCCGGGCGTCGATCATGCTTTTGTGTCTGACCTGGGGGCAGGGCATCCATCGCGAACAGGATGCCTTGAATCAGCTGTGCCTGGCCGGACTGGTGATCTTAGCGATTTGGCCGGCGCAGCTTTTTCAGGCGGGATTTCAACTATCGATGGGCGCAGTGCTGGCAATTATCCTGTTTTATAGGCCGCTACTGTACGCTTATGAAAAACATCGGAATAACAAGCGGGTACACAATAAAATAAAAGCAGGGCCAGTGGTTCAGGGTCTGCTTCTGACATTTTGCGCGACAGTCGGCACAGTGCCGACGCTATTGTATCATTTTAAAAGCTTTACACTGATGGGTTTCTTTTCCAATTTGCTGGTGGTGCCCCTGATCGGCGTGTTTCTGCTGGCCGGGATGGGATTTCTGGTGATTGTGGTCATCTTGCCTTTTTTAGCGCCGATTTTAGCGCTACCGGTAGCATTTTTGGGCGAATCGATCATTGTCGTGCTCGATGGGATCAATGATCTGGGAAAGGCTGTAAATTTTTTATGGATCAATCGGGGTCAACTGTCACTGGCTGAAATGGCACTGTTTTTACTGCTGGTCTTTCTGATTTCAGGCTATTTTTATCTGCGACAAGCCTATGTCCGGAATACGGTGATCAGTTTGGGACTGGTACTGGTGGTGATTCTGATGGTAACCCCACTGTTTCCCAAAAATCTGGTGGTTACCGTTTTGGATGTCGGGCAGGGTGACAGTATTTTAATTGAGACCCCCGGTGGCCTGAACTATTTGGTCGATGGGGGCGGTTATCTTTTTGAGCGATCCCACCGGATCGCGGATCAGGTACTGTATCCGGCTCTGTATTCTAAAAACATCCGAGCCCTGGACGCCATCTTTTTAACCCATAACCATGTCGATCATAGTCAGGGTCTTGAGGAGCTGGTCTTTGATGGTTATCCGGTTAAAAATCTGTTTATGAGTATTCATACAAATAACCAAGAGCTCCTTAATCAAGAGTTGGTTCCAGTCTCGCTACTTAAAAAGGGATCGGTGATTGAAGGGAGTGACGGTGTGACCATTAAGGTGTATAATCCCGATGGACAGATCATTCCCAAAGAGGAAGACCACCAGAATAATGCCTCGCTGGTGATATCGGTATCCTATCAAAAAACTAATCTGCTTTTATGTGGGGATATCGAAGCTGAGGCAGAAGAACGGCTGACTGAAGAGTTACAAGCTTTAAGCAAGCAAAATGATTTTCAGATCATTAAAATTCCCCACCATGGCAGTAAAACCTCATCCAGTCAGGCCTTTATTCAGGCGATTGACCCGGAAACAGCGGTGATTTCGGTGGGGTCAAACAATTTCTATAATCATCCCAATGATGTAGTGATCGATCGTCTAAATGAGCAAGGCATCAAAATACTGAGAACCGATCATCAGGGTGCCGTCGAAATTACCAGCAATGGTGAGCTTATTCGCATCAAAAACTACCTGGATTAAGTAAAATGACCAAATAAATAGATAAAAAAATAGTAATACAAACCAAAATTAATGGAGAAACAACGTGAATTATAAAGAATTAAGTAAAAGTATCAAAAACCAGGAGATCAGCCCGGTCTATTTATTTACTGGATCGGAACATTATATCGGCCATATGATCGAAAAAACGTTGATTGCTAGCGAACTGGCAAAGGGTCTGGAACCCTTAAATCTGACCACCTACAATGATAAGAATCTCGATCTGTCAGAATTGTTGGCGACCTGTGAAACCCTGCCGATGATGAGCAATAAGCGAATCGTAATTGTCCGGGAAGAGGCGCATCTCGATAAAATCATCGATAAAAAGGATCTTGATCGGCTTGTTGCCTACCTGGAGAACCCTTGTCCATCGACACTGTTAATTATCTATTGGGAACAGCCCGACAAGCGCAAAAAGCTATATAAAAGTCTGACCAAAGCGGGTAGCCTGGTGGTATTTGACAAACTCGATGCCAGTGATCTACAAGCCTGGATTATCCGGCGCGTTAAAAATGCCGGGAAAAAAATCAGCCATTCCGAAGTGGAACTATTTATCCAGCGATCGATGTACTTAATGAACGAGAAAAAAACCATGGAGATGGTCGACAATGAACTCAATAGCCTGATTGATTACGCCGGGGATTGCAATGAGATAAGTAAAGAAGATATCTTGCTGATCTTGCCGCAGTCGATTGAAGAAGGGATCTTTAAGCTGATCGACTACGCCATCAGCGGCCAAAAAGATCAGGCGCTGCTGATGCTTAATCATTTCTATCTGGAAGGGGAATCCCCCTTTGGGGTTTTTAGTCTGCTGCTCCGACAAATCCGGATGCTGTTGATGGTCAAGATTTACAGTGCGCGGGGACTGCCAGCTAAAACAGTTGCGACGGAAATGAAACTGGCTCCCTTTATTGTTAATAAGATTTTAAAAACTGGAAAGAATTATCCCATCGATAATTTATGGGAGGTTATGATCATCGGCGCAGATCTCGATGCCCAGATGAAACTGGGTGAAATCGATCAAAATTTTGCCCTGGAATTATTTTTAATAAAGCTTGGATAGCTGGCAGAGCGGGTCGTTGCCTTCACGCAAAAAAGATGTACCTGAGTAAGTACATCTTTGGATAGACCCTAGAGACACGGGTTTTGGGAATATATAAATGAGGTAATTAAGCAGTCATCTTGTTCATGATTTTAGCCAAAGTACTTTTTTTACGTGCTGCAGTGTTTTTATGTAAAACACCTTTTGTAACAGCCATATCAATTTTCTTTGTTGCTAAACGAAAAGCTTCCTGCACTGCTTCTACGTTACCTTCAGTAACTGCAAGATCAAATTTCTTTACAGAAGTCTTAAGATTAGTTTTTACCATCTTATTTCGTAGACGACTGATTTCATTTGTTTTAGCTCGTTTCATAGCCGATTTAATGTTAGCCATGGGTTCACCCCCCTCATTTATTTATAACATAGCAATTCTAACACATTTACAGAATATTATCAAGAAAAAACGTGACAAAAAAAATATTTCTTGATAGAATATTGATCTAGGTATAAAAAACCTGTGATTGATAGAAGATTCCCATCATTTATATAGATTTGAAAGTAGAGGATTTTAAAAATTGACAAATAAACAAGATCATACACGAAATTTTTCGATCATTGCCCATATTGATCATGGTAAGTCAACCCTGGCCGATCGACTGATTGAAGATACCGGGCTAATGAGCAAGCGGGATATGGAAGAACAGTTTTTGGATAATATGGATATTGAGCGTGAGCGGGGCATTACCATCAAGCTTCAGGCTGTCCGTTTGCTGTACACCGCCGATGACGGCGAGGAGTATATTTTGAACCTGATTGATACCCCCGGTCATGTCGATTTTACCTATGAGGTGTCCCGCAGTCTGGCCGCCTGTGAAGGGGCGCTGTTAATTGTCGATGGCTCCCAGGGAATTGAAGCCCAGACCATTGCCAATGTTTATCTGGCGCTGGAGAATAACCTGGAGGTTATTCCGGTTATCAATAAGATTGACCTGTTAAGTGCCGATCCCCAGCGGGTCAAGGATGAGATTGAACATGTCATCGGCATTGAAGCTCAGGATGCACCACTGATTTCGGCTAAAGCCGGTCTCAATATCCGTGAAGTGTTGGAGGCGATTGTCAAAAAAGTACCACCACCAAAAGGCGATGTTGAGGCACCGCTACAGGCGCTTATTTTTGATTCCTATTATGATCAATATCTGGGCGTTATTGCCTCGGTGCGGGTAGTTCAGGGGAAAATCCGCAAGGGCATGAAAATTGACATGATGGCCGTCGGCAAAACCTTTGAAGTCAATGAGGTGGGGGTTTTTGGCAGAGGCTTGATTCCCATTGATGAGCTCTGTGCCGGAGACGTTGGCTATGTCAACGCCGGGATAAAAAATGTCCGCGATACCCGGGTTGGTGATACCATCACTGAGACCGGCAATCCGTCCGCCGAACCCTTGCCAGGCTACAAAAAAGTGACCTCGATGGTTTTCTGCGGGATTTATCCGGCTGACGGCTCGCGTTATGAAGATTTAAAAGAAGCCCTGGCCAAATTACAGCTAAACGATGCCGCCCTACTTTATGAGGCGGAAACATCGATGGCGCTTGGTTTTGGTTTCCGCTGCGGTTTCCTTGGTCTGCTCCACATGGAAATTATCCAGGAACGGCTGGAACGGGAATTCAATCTCGATCTGGTCACGACCGCCCCTAGCGTTATTTATAAGGTCATCAAGACCGATGGCAGCGAATTATGGGTCGATAATCCTGCCAACCTTCCGGGTCCGGTTGAGATTAAAACCATGGAAGAACCAATTGTCAATGCCGATATCATGGTGCCTTCGGAGTATTTGGGAGCGATTATGGAATTGTGTCAGGAACGCCGCGGTGTTTATCTGACCATGGATTACGTTGAAGAAAACCGGGTTATCCTGAAATATGAATTACCGCTTAACGAGATTATCTATGATTTCTTTGATGCGCTTAAATCGCGGACCCGCGGTTATGCGTCCTTTGACTATGATATCAAAGAATATCGGCCATCAGATCTGGTTAAGCTGGATATTCTGCTTAATGGTGAACTGGTCGATGCCTTATCCTTTATTGTTCATCGCGAAAAGGCCGCAAACCGGGGACGGTTGATTGCTAAAAAACTAAAAGAAGAAATCCCCCGGCAGATGTTTGAAATACCGGTTCAGGCTGCCATTGGCACCAAGGTGGTCGCCCGCGAAACGATCCGGGCGATGCGCAAAGATGTACTGGCTAAATGTTATGGTGGGGACATCAGTCGTAAACGAAAATTGCTAGAAAAACAAAAAGAGGGTAAGAAGCGGATGCGTCAGGTTGGTAATGTGGAAGTACCGCAAGAAGCATTTATGGCGGTGCTTAAGCTGGATTCCTGATTTAATAAAAAATTTAATAATAAGAATTTAATAGTAAAAAGCTGTCCTGGATGAAATGTTCACCCAAGACAGCTTTTTTATCGTGATCAACAAGTAAGTGACTAGCGGGAAGAAAGATCAGTGTAAAATTCAAAGGCTTCGGTGCCGGTGAATTTTTCGTGAACAACCTTACGAATGCTCTGGATCATCGCAACCGGGTTAGCGGCCTTGAAGACGTTGCGACCCATATCGACGCCGGCAGCGCCTTTTTGAATAGCCTGATAGGTGATTTCCAGGGCTTCCTGTTCCGGCACCTTTTTGCCACCGGCGATAACAATCGGCACCGGACAGGCGGCGGTGACCGCTTCAAAGTTATCGCAATAGTAGACCTTGACAATCTGAACCCCGAACTCAGCCAACATTCGGGTAGCCAGCGAAAAGTATTTGTTGGTTCGTTCCATATCCTTGCCAACTGCCACCACCCCAAGTGTGGGAATACCATAACGGTTGCCGGCATCGACGGTTCTGACAATATTCTCAATGCTTTGGCATTCGTTCTCAGATCCGATAAAGGCCTGAATTGCCATACAGGTGGCGTTCATCCGGATCGCCTCTTCGACATTGACGCCGATGATTTCCTTGCTCATATCCTCTTGTAAGACCGAACTTCCGGCCGAACAACGCAGCGCGATGGCTTTGCCGTGATCTGGTCGGATACAGGTTCGTAGTGCTCCGCGGGTGGCCATCAGGACGTCGGCATAGTCCTGCAGCGGCGGGATCGCCAAATCGATCCGTTCCAATCCCTGGGTAGGCCCCATGATATAGCCATGATCAAAGGCCAGCATGACAGTATGACCACTGAGGGGATCAAATATTTTTGATAGCCGGGTTTTCATGCCCCAATCCACATCATCCATCCCTTTGACATGAAAATTTCGTTTTTTCATGGGTTGGTCTAAGCCGAAGTGTTTCGGAATTTTGATTGCATCCTGATCGGCCATAACTATCGACTCAAATAAGGGGTCTTAGCTGGGGCTTCCCAATAAGCCAGTTTCTCCGAATCCATTCGGGCAAAGAAGAGTTGAAAGCCGGCCTGTTCCTGAACGGTTAAAACTTCTTCTACCCAACTGGCGACAATTTTGATGCCCTTTTCGCTGAGATACATGTGAACCCGACGGAAAACCAGCAGCATTTCCATAATCGTGGTAGCACCGGTACCGTTGACAATGACCATCACTGCTTCGCCGGATTTCAGATCCAGATCTTTGACTAGCGCATCCGCCATGATTACAGCAGTTTCGTCGGCCGTAGCCATTTTCTGGCGCCCGCCACCGCCTTCGCCATGCTGACCCATCCCGACTTCCATTTCATCTTCGCCGAGTTCGGCAAAGGAAGCGCCATTCTGGGGATGGGTAGCGGTTTTACAAGCGACCGCAATGGTCGCCATATTATCGGCAAAATCCTGGGCAAGGGCAGCGACTTCGGCCAACGATTTGCCCTGGGCGGCAGCGGCGCCACAGATCTTGTAGAGCGGCACACAGCCAACCAGACCACGGCGGTTGGCAGCGTCAGATCGGGGCGCATTGGCAATATCTTCCTGGGTGACCACCTTGATGACATTTAATCCCAGCTTTTCGACCTCTTTCATGGTTCGATCACCGGCTAACATATCTCCGGCATGGTTTAACACCACAAAAAGCACACCCTTGCCTTTATCGGCTAGCTTCAAGGCTTCTACGACGGCTTTGTAACCGGGAGCCGCAAAAATATCGCCAACCACTGAAATATCGATCATTCCTTCACCGACAAAACCTTCTAGCGCCGGTTCATGACCAGCTCCACCAATGGTGACGATGGTAACCCGATCAGCAGTGGCCAGACCCTTATTGATGATCAGATTGTGTTCAGTCACCTCAAGAATATTGGGATTTGCCAAGGCCAGACCTTCTAATAATTCAGCCGTAATGTTATCTGGATTGTTAATAAATTTTTTCATCGTCATTTTATGTTCTCCTTAAATTATTATTCTAAATAGATGAGTTGGAGTAATTATTTCATTTCCATTAATTCAATAACCGTGCCGTCAACTTTAACAAAGGCAATATCGAGGTGTTCATCAACCGTCATCCGTTCATTTAGAACAATCGCCTGGTGATCTTTAATAAAGCTATCGATATTAGGAACCTTGTAGGCAATGTGAGTAAAATTTACCACATCTGGGTGAAATGGGGTGCCTTCTTCAAATCTGAGATACTCAAATTTGAAAGGGTTGTTGTCCGGTCCTGAGATATGAACTTTTAATCCCTCAGCGTAAAACTCTTCCAATACCGGTTCCTTAACCGGAACACCAATGTGCATGATTTCGTACATTTTGTTCTCCCTTCAGATTATAAATTGAGAATTTTTTATGCTGAATATCCTTTGGCCAGGCCTTCGTAAAAATAGGCGAAGGTAACCGAGCCAGGATCCTGATGACCTAAACAGCGCTCGCCAATATAACGGGCGCGACCATATTTTGCCAGCATTTCGGCGGTGTTGTCAGATCCAGCCCGGGCAGCCTGGGCGGCTTTTTGCAGGGTTGTTTTCATATCGGCGGTAGAAGTACGGATTACCTCGGTGGCTGGATAGATAGCATCCATCATGGTTTTGTCGCCAACAACTGCTTTGGAGGTTATAAAGAATTCGTCATAGGCACCGAGCAGGATGCTTTTAATAAAGGCGTCAGTACTTGGGGCATTGGGATCGGCGGCCGCTGCCATACCATAAATAAAAGCTCCAAACAAGGGTCCGGCTGAACCGCCGCTAACATCTTCGAGCGCGTCGTTGAGGGATTCAAGCCCTTCTTTCAGGTTGGTTGTTTGATCCCAGCTTTCTAGTTTGTCAAACATGACATTGGTCAGCTTTTTCATGGTTGTCCCATGATCGCCATCGCCCAGCGCGCAATCCAGATCAGTCAGAACATCAACATGAGCGGCAATTTCCCGGGCGGCAGCAAGCAGTAGATTTTTTACTTTCACTGGTTCTAGTGACATTAGTTCACCTCCACAATCGTTTACATCTTTGTCACCAGTATAACAAGTGGCAAAGGGGAAGTCAAATAAAAATAGCATATGTTTAACATGAATAAAGAGAAATCCAATAATATACACTAAATAATGGATATACTTGACATATGTTAGGTATTGTTATATATTAGACAATAAGAAGATGACAACCAAAGAGATTGGAGTAGACAAATGAAAGCAAAAGAATTGTTGCGACTGATCGAAATTTCAAAATTATATTATGAAGAAAATAAGACCCAGGCAGAAATCGCCAGGATCATGGATATTTCCAGACCTTCAGTAAGTAGTTTATTAAGCAAGGCCAGAAAGGAGGGGATTGTAAAAATTGATATCCTCGCCTATCAAGAATCCAACATGGGATTGTCTCAGGGCTTATCTCGCCGTTTTAATCTTAAAACCTGTCAGGTGGTGGAATCGGCAGAAGCTTTCCACCAGGAGTCAGCAACGGTTTTATTAAATTATCTTGATAAAACCAGGGTTTTGGGTTTGGGATGGGGCTATAATATTAATAAAATGATTGAAGCTATGCCTCAGAAAAATGACAACGAAACTGCCCAGGGGATTGTCTGCCCGATAATCGGCACGGCCACTGTCCCCCATCGCGGGTATCATCCCAATGAATTGGCCACCGATCTATCCCATAAAACCGGGTTTCAAGCGGAATATTTAATCAGCCCGGCCTTTCCAACCACCGAACAAGATCAGGATTTGTTCATGAACACCAATAATTATCTTGATATTCTAGAACGATGGCGGAAAATGGATACAGCGATTATCACGGTCGGCAGTTTTCCCTTGGTACCGGATCATGGAACCGCACTGCGGTTTGGCAAGAAATTGATTCAGGAAAAAGCAGTTGGCAGTCTGCTGTCCTATTTTTTTAATCTTCAGGGTGAGCAGATTTTGGGGGATGATGATTATGCCATCCAGATTCCCTTAAGGCTTTTGGCACGGATCAAAGATGTTATCGGTATTGTTCCGCCGGAATCCAATATTAATGCCGTTGTCAGTTGTTTGCAAAGCGGTTATATCCGACATCTGGTAATTACCGAACAGAATGCCAAGGATGTTCTTAAGCAAATTGAAAGCAATTGATACCTGATTCCAAAGTTATTGTGGTAGGTAATACTTGCATTAAGGGGGATTTATCGGTACAATTTATAATCGTAGCGGTGTTCTAAATGAGTTTTGGCTAAGCCAGCGAAAAATGTCCGTGATGATCCGAGAAAAATTCAGGCCGGTTCAACAAAGGGCATTTTGTAAGGAGAAAAAAATGTTGCATATTGACCGTAGAAAAGAAATTTTAAATACAATTATGGGCAAAGGTTCGGTAAAAGTCGCCAGTCTTTCAGAAAAATATGGCGTCGGTGAGGCAACCATCCGCCGGGATTTAAAATACCTGGCTGAAGAGTATGGGATTACCCTATCCTATGGTGGCGCTTACCGGAAAGAAAAGATCAACTATCAAACGACCTCGGAAATGGATATTTATAAAAAGCGCACCCAGAATATCGAGGAGAAACGCTTCATTGCCGAAAAGGCCGCCAAACTGATTGAAAATGGTGATACGATCGCATTAAATGCGGGTAGCACCGTGGAACTGATGCTTGATTATCTTGACGATACATCCGAGATCAATTTAATTACGCTTTCGCTTAATGTCGCTTTAAAAGCATCCGCTATCCCAGGTATCACAGTCTACATGCCGGGCGGCAAGTTGCGCAATTTTTCCGGGGCATTTTATGGCAAAGAAGCCAATGCGTTTCTAAAGAGCTTCAATATCGACAAAGCGTTTATGGGGGTTATGGCGGTATCGATTGATAAGGGGATCACCCATGGTGCCTTTGAAGAAATCGAAATCAATCAAACGATTTATGAAATCAGCCGGAAATGTTACCTGATGGCAGATTATTCCAAGTTTGATAAGGTTTCGCTGACCAAAATGGTTGATTTGAATGTCTTTGACGGTTTTATTCTGGATGATAAGACTCCGGAGCTTTATCGGGAATACTGTAAAAGTAATAATATTGCGGTCATTTAAAAGCTAGCCGACCATGCCAGAATACAAAGACAAATTAAAAAGAAATAATAGCGACGCATCGAATCTGACGATGCGTTTTTTTATGGAAATTTCTAGTGTGTCACTGATGGTAGTACTGTGATTTTTGACGCAAAGATAAAAAAACATATAATCGGAGCAAAAACAACTGATTCGTAAAATAATGGGTATAATTATTTCGAAAACGAACGGATTGCAAAAGAGTAAAGGAATAAACATTGAAAAAATACAGAAGTGAACACGAACTCATTATAAAATCACTACAAAAACGACATAAAACGATTGACAACGATTAATTATCGTGATATATTCTAGCTAATAGATAGTAAATCGTGATATATTACGAAAATGCTGTGTTTCAGTTTTCCCTCGACGATAAAGAGCCATTCGATTACAACTGCGTGAAGTGCTTCCTCCAAATAAATCAAATGATCCGCGTGTAAATTCAAAAATTCAGTCTGAATTGCTATGATGGCATTTCATAAATCAGACAGCTAAGATAGAGCAGGCCAGGAGATTCCCATATCCAAATAATTTTAAAGGAGTAGAAAAATGGAAAAGTATGTACTCGTTATTGATGAAGGGACTACCGGTACCAGAGCTTTGATTTTCAATCAAAAACTGCAAATTGTTGCTCAAAGCTATGATGAATTCACACAGTACACACCAGGGGAAGACAAGGTTGAGCATGATGCTTTAGAAATTTATGAAAAAAGCGTCGCAATGTGCAAAAAAGCCATTGGCGAGGCGATGATTGCGCCGGAAGAAATTGCCTCGATCGGGATTACCAATCAACGGGCAACCTGTCTGGTTTGGGATAAGAATACCGGTGAGCCCCTGTACAACGCAATCGTTTGGCAGGATACCCGAACTGCCGCTTTTTGCCAGGAACTCAATGCTGGCGAGTGGGGAGAAAAAGCCAGAAAAACAACGGGCTGGACTTTAGCACCAGTTTATTCTTCGATGATGCTCAACTGGTATATCAACAATGTTCCCCTTATCAAAGAAAAAATTGAAGCTGGGGAAGCGCTCTTTGGTACCATTGACACCTGGCTGATCTGGAAATTAACCGGCGGAAAGAAACATGCGGTTAGTTACTCCAATGCCTCGGTTATGGGAAGTCTCGATTTAAAAACCGGTCAATGGTACGACGAATTCCTGACCTATCTTGGCATCGACACAAAAATATTCCCTGAAATAATTACTGATTCAGGAGACTATGGGATCACGCTAAAAGATATTCTCGGCGCAGAAATTCCGATTAATGGCGTTATTGCAGATCAACATGCCGCCTTATTTGCCCAGGGTTGCCGAACCGCCGGAACCGGTAAGATTACCAATGGCACCGGCTCCTTCTTAGATATTAATGTCGGTACAGAATGTGTTATTTCGGATCAGGGACTTAACACGGTTATTGCCTGGAAACTTGGTGACACAATGACCTATGCCCTGGAGGGCTATGAGTCGGTTACCGGTTCAGCAGTACAATGGCTCAGAGACGGTCTGGAAGTGATAACCGAGTCCAGCGAAACTGAAGCATTGGCACGATCAGTCGAAGACGCCAATGGTGTATACTTTGTCCCAGCTCTTGCCGGTTTAAGTGCCCCATATCATGATCCCTATGCTCGCGGTACGATTTTCGGGATTACCAGAGGGACAAAAAAAGCCCATCTGGTTAGAGCAACATTAGAAGGAATTGCTTTTCGGCTCAAAGATATTATGGATGTTGTCGGCAACGAAGCAGGGATTAAAATGAAAACCATTCGGATCGACGGTGGCGCCTCCAAAAATAATCTACTGGCTCAAATGATGGCTGATATGATGGATGTTCAGGTAGATCGTCCTTTCTCGGTTGAAGCGACCAGCTTAGGTGCGGCTGAAATGGCCGGTCTTTATATCGGGTTATGGAACGAAGCCGATTTTGATGCAGCACTGACCATCGATGCCAGTTTTATTCCCGAAATATCACAAGAAAAGCGCACGAAAGCCTACAAAGGCTGGCAAGAAGCGATCAAACGTTCAATGAACTGGAATGTTTGATTTAAAGTCAATCGCTAAATGAATCAATGCTGAGATGCGCAAAATAAAACAATTGTATGGCGATTATCAATTTCTCGGTTGATGAGATTGAACGTTTCAAGAAAATTAATCATTTTAATGACCGGCTGATCCTTGCTTCATTTGAATGAAATGATTGATACAAGGAGGAAAAAATGAATTCACGAGAAAGAGTTATGACTGCAGCCAATCACCGGGAACCCGATCGGGTACCGGTGGATATGGTGTTAACCATCGATGTGTATCGGGATATGAAAAAGGTGCTAAATATGGAGCACCTGCCTGAATCTCCAAGAATGGGGCGGTGGACAGAAGTACAGATGCCCATCGAAATGATAAAAAAATTAGGAATAGACATGTATTATATTTCTCCGCGATCAGGCGTTTCGATTCATACCAAAAGTTTTGATGATGGCAGCTTTATTGACGAGTGGGGATGTTACTGGAAAAAAACCGCCATTGACGGCGGCCACTTCTATTTCGAACTGGTCAATCCGCCACTGGAAAATGCCACGATAGCAGATCTGGACAGCTATGACTGGCCAGATCCGGAAGACCCCAAACGTTATGCTGGTCTCAAGGAAGAAATGAAAGAGGTGCGTGAAACCACCGATTTGGCAATTCTAGCAAAATTTGCCGGAGCAGTTTTTGAACTGGCCACCTATATGAGAGGTCACGAACGGTGGTATCGCGATATTATCAACAACCAGGAATTTGCCCATGCCTTAATGGATAGAATCTGTCAGATTCAGAAGCGCACCAATGAGGTGATTATGGCTGAGGTGGGAGAATATGTTGACATCCTCAGGCTCAGCGGTGAAGATCTGGGGATGCAAGATCGGCCGCTGATTTCGCCTAAAACATTTAAGAAAGTCGTTAAGCCCCATTTGCAGGAGCTTTGGGAACATGCTAAAAAGACCCTGCATCAGTATAATCCTGAAGCCAAAATCATGTTGCATACCTGTGGAGCGGTACGTCCCTTTATTCCGGATTTGATTGAAAGCGGAGTCGACATCCTGGATCCGGTGCAGCCAGGCGCCAAGGACATGAATCGCTTTGAATTAAAAGCAGCCTTTGGTGATGCGATCGTTTTTCATGGCAATATTGACATTCAGAAGATTCTTCCTTTTGGTAGCAAAGAAGATATTACCAATGAGGTGCGCGAGGCAATCAAAGCACTAGCTCCCGGTGGTGGATTCTTGTTGGCACCGGCACATAATGTCCAGGGCGATGTGAGTGCCGAAAAATTAGTGCACATGGTTAATTGTGTCCATGAATTTGGAAATTATCCGATCCAATTGGACTAAATTAAATGACGGGAGAATAGAAATGGAAATTCTAAAAAAGATAACCGAAACCCTCTATGATGGCGATGAATTTGCCATGCCGGAACTTGTTAAGGAAGCCATAAAAGCAGGTGCAAGCCCGCAGCAGGTGCTCGATGCGATGATGGACGGCATGGCCATTGTCGGAGATGAGTTCAGCCGCGATGAGTTATACATACCAGAAGTGCTGTGCTCTTGTCACGCCATGATGGAAGGATCAAAAATTCTAAAGCCACTATTAACAGATAGCGATGCCAAAGCTCTGGGAACTGTTATTCTTGGCAGTGTTCAGGGCGATATGCATGACATTGGCAAGAATTTAGTCGGAATGATGTTAGAAGGCCGGGGCTTAAAAGTCATTGACATCGGTATTGATGTACCTGCTGAAAAATTTGTTGAAGCAGCTATAAAACACCAGGCCGATATTGTCGCCTGTTCAATTTTGCTCACCACCACCATGCCAGAGACACCCAAGGTGGTCAAGGCTTTTGTCGATGCCGGGATCCGCGATCAGGTAAAAATTATGATTGGCGGGGCACCAATTACCCAGGAATTCTGTGACCGGATGGGCTGTGATGCTTATGCTAAGGATGCCGGAGCAGCTGCCGCAATGGCGGTAGCCCTGGTCAGTAAAGCATGAAATTTTATACCTTGAAATATCGTGCTCTAAAAATATCATAATAAACATTTTTGATTAAAAAGACAAGAACAGCTTGAACAGCTTTAAACTCAATAATAAGAAGGCAGCTAATCGATTTCTGATTGGCTGCCTTATATTTTGGATAAAAGTATAGTTGACAAGGAAGGCCTTAAAAAGCATGCAAATACATATTTTTATCGTACCAGATAGGGCGTTCGGGCTGGCGCATTCCAATAACAGAGGGTCTGATTATTCATGCGGGCAAAAAACAATTGAAAGCCGGCTTGTTCCTGAACGGTCAAAACTTCTTCAACCCAATTTGCGACAATCTTGATACCTTTGTCATTTAAATATTTGTGAACACATCTAAAAATGATCAGCATCTCCATGATGGTGGTGGAGCCGGTGCCATTGACAATCACCATGATTTCCTCACCGGCACAAAGATTTAGATCAGCAATCAGCAAATCTGTCATCAGGATGGCCGTTTCATCCGCATTCTTCATTTTTTGACGGTCACCGCCGCCTTCACCATGCTGACCCATACCAATTTCCATTTCATCAAAACCAAGTACCCAAAAAGCCGAGCCGTTTTGGGGATGGGTTGCCGTTTTGGAGGCCACCGCAATGGTTGCCATATTATCAGCAAAGTCCTGGGCAATGGCAGTGACTTCGCAAAGCGATTTTCCCTGGGCGGCAGCAGCACCGACAATTTTGTACAGTGGGACACATCCCACCAGGCCGCGCCGTCGTTCTGCCGCAGAACGGGGTGCAAAGGCAACGTCCTCACGGATAACAACCATCGAAACCGCAATTCCGGCACGACGGGCTTCTGCGACGGTTCTGGTGCCGGCCATCATATCACTGGCGTGGTTTAAGACAATTAGAACAACACCCTTACCCTTATCAGCAAGCCGAAGCGCTTCAAAGACTGCCTTATAGCTTGGCGCTGCAAAAATATCACCAACCACCGCAACATCAATCATCCCATCACCAACAAATCCTTCGCAGGCGGGTTCATGACCAGATCCACCCAAGGTCACGATGGTGACGCGGTTAGCGTTATGAAGGCCTTTGCTGACGACAAGATTATTGGGTCTGACCTCAAGAATAAATGGATTGGCAAGAGCCAGCCCTTCTAGTAACTCAGAGGTGATGTTTTCCGGTTTATTAATGAATTTTCTTAGATTCATGGCAGGGTTCCTTTTTATTTCATAGTTTGTTTCATCGGTTATTCTATGATTAATACTAGCAAAAATTTGTCATTAAAACAATCATGGTGTCACGAAAACAATGTTTAGTGTCACCAAAAATCATGTTAAAAGGATAAATGAGAGTAAATGATTGTAACAGCGACTGAGATACGTTATAATTATTTAATTGTTAAGTATAGTTTTAACTGGAATAATAGGTGAAAAGATGTTAAAAATAGCGGTCTGCGAAGACGAGGAACAACATAGAAGAATATTGGTTGACTTGATTAGTCGTTATCCATTTAAAAGCGACTATTGTTTAACTACCTTTTCGTTTGGTTATGAACTCGTTGCAGCGATTAACAATCGTCGAGATTTTGATGTTATTTTTCTAGATATGCGATTAGATCAGGAAGATGGCATTGATATTGCAAATGAAATCAGAAAAACTGGTAATACCGCCCGAATTATCATTACAACATCCTTAATAGAGTATGCAGTACTGGGTTATTCCGTTAATGCCAGTGATTTTTTATTAAAACCATTTCCTGAAGATAAATTGTTTCAGGTTTTAGAAAAGCTCGAAAATGGCATCAGTCAGTCACGATCCAAGGTTCATGAGATCGATTATAATGATGAAAAAATACTACTTAGAAGTGATGAGATCTTATATTTTGAGAGTCTCGGCAGAAAAATAAAGGTCGTCACCTTTGAGGCTGAATACACCTATAACTACACCATCTCGGCGCTGGAAAAGGAACTCGATCCAGTCCGCTTTGTTTTATGTCATCGCTCTTATATTGTTAATCTAAAAAATGTAAAAAGTATCAAGACAAGAATGGCAGTATTAAAAAATGGTGTCATGCTGCCCATCAGTCCTAAAAGGAATCAAAGGGTTTATGATGCTTTTACTCGTTATATGGCAGGAACGATCGAATGAAAAGGTCATCAAAGATTCGCAATATTGTCCTTTTTAGCATTCCCCTTATCAGTTTGATTGTCGGCTTAAACCTGTATTACATCGATGTCTACGTCGAAGGCAGGCATCTGGTCGGCTTCGTATCCTTGGCTGCGTTGGTCTATATCAATGTGGTTATTTTTGCAATCTTAAAAGTATGGGATCATGAAAGCAAGAAGATAAGCGAATACAAGACTGTCAATATTCAGCTCGAACTGCAACAAAAACACTATAAAGAAATGCTCGAAAAAAATTATGAGGTGAGAGGCTTATGGCATGATATGAACAACCATATCATTACCATGCAATATTTAATCAAAAACCAGGCCAGTGACGAAATCGAGGTTTATTTACAACAATTTCATGAGTTGCTCCAGAATGCGGTGGATCATAATCGCTCTGGAAATTATGTTGTGGATGCGCTGCTGAATTATAAAATTAAGGTTGCGTCAGATAATCAGATAAACTTTGTCCATTATATTGCTATTCCGGAAAAACTTAAAATGAACAGCATTGACCTGTCAATTATTCTGGGTAATGTTTTAGACAATGCCATCGAGGGATGTCTGCGTGATTCGCGTCAACATCAGGAAAAAATAATTAAGTTTAATATGTACTACAAGCGCGAAAGCCTGCTGATTGATATTGAAAACACCATTGATGTAAAGACAATCCAAAAAGCGGGAAACAACATGGTCAGCAGCAAGCGGATTGATGGTGATCAAAACGGCTATGGGATTTCAAATGTTAAACAAGTTTTAAAGAGATATGAAGGAAACATGGTTACTCAAATCCTTGAAGATCGCTTTAAATGCACCATTCTGATACCCTTGGATTAGCTTGAATCGAGAACCGATTCAAATTGACAAAAGCTGATCAATGCGATATATTATATCTGCATTTACATAGTCAAGGTGAGGTAATTTGTTGAAAGAAAAAGAATTGTACCGTTTAATACATGTTTCGCAGTTATATTATGAGCAAAATAAAACCCAGTCCGAAATTGCTAAAGAGTTAGATATATCTCGTCCCGCGGTCAGTTATCTGTTAAATAAGGCCAGAAAAGCGGGGATTGTGAAAATAGATGTGCTTTCCTATCATCGTACAATCAGAGGGATCAGGCATGAATTGTGCCACCGCTTTAACCTGCAAAGCTGTCGTGTCGTCACCTTGCCAGATGATCTATATCAAATTGGCGCGGATGTGCTGCTCGAATTTTTGCCAAAGACCAAGATTCTTGGTTTGGGTTGGGGTTATAATATCGATAAGATTATTGCTAAAATTTCTCCTCAATATCTGGTTGAGAACAATAGTGGCATTATTTGTCCGCTAATTGGTGCCACAACCGCGCCGCAGCGGGGTTACAACCCGGATGATTTGGTGAAGGAGCTGGCGCTAAGAACAAATCGGCAAGGACTATTTCTCAATTGTCCGGCGATTCCCGCTACCGCGGAAGAACATGCCGAGGTGATAGCTTCTGATGATTATCTGTGCATTGAAGAGTATTGGAGAAAAACAACAACGGCATTGATAACCCTGGGTAGTTATCCCTCAGTGCCAGATCATGCTTCGGCAATGCGCTTTGGCAGAAAGCTAATAGAAGAAAAGGCGGTTGGCTGCTTGCTGACCTATTTCTTTAATCCTCAGGGGGAATTGATTGATAGCGAGGATGACTATGCCATCCAGATTCCCTTAGAACTATTAGCCCGGGTTAGAGATGTGATCGGATTTGTACCTCAGGAAGCCAACGTTGATTCAATTATTAGTGGTTTGAAAAGCGGTTATTTCAAACATCTGATTATTACCGAAACGCTGGCAAGTCAAATAATTAAACAGCTCGATAGCGAGCAAGCTGTCTAGAAGCTGTTTATAGTTGCAAAAAAAACGTCGAATCATATTATGATTCGACGTTTTTAAGTTGTTGTTTTTTTGCGAGATCTCTGATGTTGAAAAATAGCAGCTATTTAAGCTGGTCAACCGAAGCGATGGTCGTCTAAAGGTGTAAGTTGCGCTTACCAGCTACCACCACCACCACCACCACCGCCGCCGCCGGAGAAACCGCCGCCACCGGAGAAGCCACCGCCACCAAATCCGTCAGAACCGGAGTGGGGCGGAACAATCATCGATGAAGAGATGTTGTTCATGCTGCGGGTTAAACTAGAGACAAACAAGAGTGAGGTAAAGTTGTTGCCATAGCTTGAGCCATAATACCAGCTGGGCTGTTCAAGGGCAATCGACTCAAAATTTTTGGCCCACTTATCGGTAACCCCTAAAACATAAGCATAGGGCAGGATATTATAAAAATACTGGGGGTTTTCATTGACCAAAGCAAGAATCCGATCTTTTTCAGCTTTTTCAATAAAATTCTTAAAGCCCAGCACCTGTCCCAGCCAAAGACGTCCGGTTTCGGTACGTTTCGTGGCTATGATCTGGAAGAATCCGATACCATAGGTGGTCAGTAGCGCCAGTATCAAGGGCAGGGGCGAGGGATCATCTAATATCAAGCCGACAACCGTCAGTACCAGTGCTGAAACGATCCCCAGAATGATGCCGGTAATCAGCCGCATGACTGTTTTTTTACGGGCGATACCCTTGCGATTTCTAATCGCCCGGCTGATCCGATTGGCAGAGAAGACTGTCGGGGCAATTCCAAATACGGCAGTGATACCCAGAAAGAACAAACCTTCAAATAAAGAGGTCATGGCACCGATCCGGTAGTTACCGTTGATGGCATAGGCCAAAAGTGGTAGGGTCATCAAAATGCTGATAAAAACCAGACCAGCCTTAGATGATTTTGTAAAAATCTGATTTTCGGGAATATCGAAATACCCTTTAATCTGACTCTTAGTAGCAACAATGGTATCATAGAAACTTTCCGGCACACTTGCGGTTGAAAAGCTATCTCGATGATCAAATAGATTGACAAACAGGGTGTGTTCAAAATCTTCTGCTGAGTCGGGTAGATTCTTGACTTTATGAAAGATGAACTTCTTTTTACTGACTTCTTCAATGGTCATGTAGCCTTTATCTGCCCAATACATCAGCAGTGATAAAACCTCAGGGTTGTCAAGTGAACCATTGACAATAAAACCAATTTGCGAGGGCGTAAAATTTTGGGGTGGATAAAATTCAACCGTTTCGACCGGTTTTTTATCGCGTCCGGTAAAGAACCAGATCAGCGCACCACCCAGTAATGAGAGAATGAAGGTGGCGTACATAAAGGGTTCCAATTCATTGCCGGTAAAAGCGCCGACAAAATAACCTTCCGGTAGATTGATTTTAAGTGTGACGCCCTGATAGTTAGAAAGGGGCTGTTTCAGTGTTCCTTCAATAGTGTTTCCTGTGACTGTGAAGTCAACAGCATCGGTGATGGTACTGCCGTACCCACCGGTGATAAACTCCACCTGGTTTGCGTCGAAGGGTTTGGGCATGGTAATTTTAAAACTGGCGTTTTCGATAGTGGTATCCCAGTTTTGCGGAATAATATTAAAATAGACATCATCCATACTGTCGATTTTATCATCGCCAGGATTCCAGACATATGAAATCGGATAGGTTTGGGTGCCGCTGACATAGACATCGGCGTCACCGATTTTAATCATGACATTGTTGTTTTCATATGAGGTTTCAAAATTGAAGTTGTCAACATTAATTTTGGTGAGCCGGGCAGTGTAGGGAGTTTCGACTGGCTGTCCGTTAATTTCCCGGTAAAAACTGCCTTTGTAGGGAATGTAGCGAAAGATCCCGCGGCGTGGTTCAGAAAAGGTGACGGTGATGTTTTCCTGAACTTGATAGGCATGATTCTCCTGAACGTCAATAATGACATCGTACTGATTGATATCAAAATATTCCTGGGCAAAAGCGTTTACAGGGAAAATAATTCCGCTCAGCAGCAGGCCAAGCAGGCCAAGCAGGATCGGGGTGCTTTGCTTTTTCACATGGTTTACCTCCATAAATTTGTAACTGACGGCATCAAATAAATGCCGCCAGTTTTGTTGTTATCGCTTTTTCTGATTGGTTTACGGTAACGATTAGTTAAATTTAACCTGAACGTTTTCGCGTTCTGCGGCAGAGCCAACCTCAAAGAAGGGTTGCTTTTTAAAGCCGAAGATACTGGCAATCAGATTGCTGGGGAAGGATTCAACCTTCGTGTTCATGGTGCGGACAACCGCATTATAATACTTACGGGAGTTGGCAATTTCGTCTTCTAACATTTTTAGCTGTTGTTGTAAATCCAGAAAATTTGTATTGGCCTGGAGTTGGGGATAGGCTTCAGCCACCGCAAAAAGGCTTTTCAGGGTGCCGGATAAAGCATTTTCATTGGCGATTTTTTCATCAATGCTGGTGGAATTCATGGCCGCCGTTCGAGCCGCTGTTACCTTAGTAAAGGTTTCCGATTCATGGCTGGCATAACCTTTGACGGTTTCAACCAAGTTGGGAATCAGATCGTATCGCTTCTTAAGATAAACATCCATAGTCGAAAAAGCCTCTTCAACCTGATTCTTAATACTGACAAAGCTATTTCGAGATAAGATAAGCCACAGGCCGATAATCACAATTAGACCGAGTATAACTAGAATAGCAATCATTTTTTATAATCCTCCTTAAACAATTTTACTGCTAATATTATATCACGTCCCCATTCAGGTCACAATAAAATTAAGGGATACTTTTAAAAGGGTAGCAAACAGACAAATATTATCAGCGTTAAGCAATTTAATCCAGCTAAGAGTAATATTTTGTCTTGTTGGATGGATGCTTCTATATTATAATTAATAAAAAAAAGATCTTGGCAATTGCGCTTAGATAAAGTTGTGCCAAAGGAGAAATAATGAAGTACACACATATACTATTTGATCTTGACGGAACCATCATCGATTCGCGCGAAACGGTGCGAATTTCGTTTGAATATGCATTAGAAAAAATGAAGGTTCCCAACCCGAAAATTCTCGACATCGATCCGCTGATCGGACCGCCGATCCTTAAAACCTTTCAGGAGGTTTATGGTTTTTCTCTAGAACAAGCACGACAAGGTTATCAATTTTACTTAGAAGAGTATGTTGGCAATGGCCAGATGTATCACGCCAAGCTTTATGACGGGGTCAGAGAAACCATCCATACCCTCTATACAGAAGGATGCTTTTTAGGCGTTGCGACAACTAAAAATGAAGCCAATGCCCGGAAAATAATCGAAAATCTAAAACTGGATATTGCCATTGATCGGGTCTATGGAACCTACAATGACGGCACCCGTAGCAATAAAAAAGAGATTATTAGCAATCTCCTGGAGGATAATGATGTGCTGGATTTAGCAGCCGTATTAATGGTTGGGGATCGCCATTATGATATTATCGGCGCTAACGAGGTCGGTATTGATTCGGTCGGGGTGACCTACGGCTGCGGCAGCGAAGACGAACTGCGAGCGGCCGGAGCCACTCATCTGATTGACGGGATTACCGAATTATTGGCGATAATAAAATAGGAGGTAGCAAAAATGGAATCAAAAAACATGAATTTAAAACGAACGGCTTTAATTAAAGGAGATTTAAAATTTACTAATTTTGGTCAGATTGTCAAATCCACCTTATTTAGAAAATTGATCAAAACCTTTATTGACGAACTGACCGTAAAAAAATCGCATTTATTAAAGGTATTAGAACCCTTTAATAATGAGCAAGGCGAATTCAACGAAACAGCCTTTATCGATTTTGTATATCTGCTAAATATCAACCCCCTCGATGAGATCATGCAGTCCGGTTATTTTGAGATTCGCTTTAGCCATCAAGAATATGCACAGCTGTTTCTAGGGTTTTTGGAAGGGCTTTACAACTACTGGCGCAGTATTCAGCGATTTATGATTAAAACGGACGCGTATAATCCAGATGAAAAAACCAAGCGCTCTAAGGCTTATTCGCTGGCATCCAACAATGATGCCTTTAAAAAAATGGTCTTGGATTTATATCGAAATATTCATTTTAACGTCACCGGAAAAAGCTTTAGCATTTACCGGCAGCTCCCCAGTGGTGCTCAGGTGGCTTTTTTAACCGATAAGTTTGAATTTGATCGCGGCGTAAAGAGTAAAAATGATTCGCTCTATCAGGTGCCCTATGTCTGGGAGGCAATCTTTGAACCGCCGGTTATTTTTTACACCCAGTCCAGTAAACGGGATGGGATTTTTCCAGTCAAGGACAAACGGATGCTGCAGAAATTTTATCTTGATTGCGAGGAGTGGTTTGCTATTCCCGTAAAGGTCGGGAGACTGTTGGCAATTGTTTATGTGCATAAAGAATTTCTGGCTCTGGGTGCTGGTTTGTTCAATCTTTTTGAAATGGCCACACCCGAAGAATTTACCTCCAAAAAACCAGACGCAGTGGTTTTCTTTGGTCTCGATGAGGTGCTATTTGAAGAGGATGAAAAACTGGGCTTTGTCGTTAAAGAAGATGATGTCTATTACGGGCTGCTCCCGGATACCGCCCAGGTTGATTACTTTGGTTATATGAAGAAAATGATGCTGACCCTCCACAATATTATTCAGATCGAAAAGCAGGATATGCCGGTGCACGGTGCCTTTGCCAAAATTCGTGTTGGTGGCAAGAAATCAACCAACATTATGCTAATTGGCGACAGTGGAGCTGGTAAATCCGAAACCCTGGAAGCCATCAATAAGCTGCCCAAAGAATTAGCCTGTGATTTTGACATTTTGATTGATGATATGGGTTCCCTGCATTTCAATAAGGAAGGCGATTTGATGGCCGTGGGCACAGAAATCGGTGCCTTTGTAAGGCTCGATGACCTCCAGCCCGGCTATGCTTACAGCACCATGGATCGGAGTATTTTTATGAACCCCAATATTGTCAATGCTCGGGTTATTGTACCGCAGATGTCTTATGAAGAAATATCAAAGTCGACTCGGGTGGATTATGTTTTCTACATTAATAATTATGAAGAAATCAGTGAAACGGCACCGCCAATAGAAATGTACGATGATTTAGATGAAGCCTATGCGGTCTTTTCTGAAGGCAAACGGATGGCTAAGGGTACCACGGGGGAGGTCGGCATCACAACCACCTATTTTGCCAACCCCTTTGGGGCAGTCCAGTTTAAAGAAGAGCATGAAAAGATTGCTAAAAATACCTTTAAAAGAATGCGTGAAAGGGGTGTTCAGGTTGGGATGATTAGAACACAGTTAGGGATACCCGGCTACGAACAAGATGGTCCCTTTTTCGCTGCTCAGGCGCTGATTGCCTTTATTGACCAATTAAATAAATAAGTATAATTAAATAGGTTTCATTTCTTTGAAAGCTGGTATATAATAAGGTAAGTTTATAATCATTATAAAGGAGGAAAAAATGGGTAAATTACAAGGAACACAGACGTTAGTTAATTTAATGACATCTTTTGTTGGTGAATGTCAGGCAAGAATGCGGTACACGTATTTTGCATCAATCGCAAAAAAAGAAGGTTATGTTCAGATCAGTGAATTTTTCACAGAAACAGCAGGCAATGAAAAAGAACATGGTGAATTGTTCTATAAGCACATTGCCGCCAATGAATACACATCCGGCAATGCGGTTGAAATTCCCGTGAGTGCGACCTTTCCGGTAGCTCTAGGGGATACTAAAAACAATTTATTGCATGCTGCTTCCGGTGAAAATGAAGAATGGAATGAGCTCTATCCAAAGTTTGCAAAAATTGCAAAAGAGGAGGGCTTTGATGAAATTGCGGAGACCTGGCTGGAAGTATGTATTGCTGAAAAAGCCCACGAAACTCGCTATCTCAAATTGGCTGCCAACATTGAACTGGGTCGAACCTTTAAACGGTTTAGCGATGTGAGATGGAAATGTGGCAATTGTGGCTATATTTATGAAGGCGCTGAAGCCCCTGAATTATGCCCGGCATGCAAACATGCTCAGGCGTATTTTGAACTATTTGCTGAAACCTATTAGAAAAAATGAAACAAACATAAACAAAAAAGAAACAAAAAGGAAACGGCATCTTGTCCGTTTCTTTTTTGTTTTAGAAATAATTTATCAAATTAATTCTCAAAAGGGAAGTGGTAGTGATCGAGACCCAATTCGGCCTTAATATCGAGGATGTCTTTGATCAGGGCATCATTTACCGGGGTGCCCTGATCTTTACGATCCAGCCAGGCCTCGTATTCCTTTTCGCCGGCGGTATAGATCCGTTCCTGACCGGGCATTTTTTCTGAGGCGCGCAGGTCTCTTAAAATATCGCCGGTAATTTTTTTAAAGGATTCCGGTTCGGTAAAGTTTTCAATATTAATCGCAATAAAGAAATGACCCAAGTGGTAGGGCTGAGCCTTGCCGAGGGCATCAAAACCGAGCAGGCCTTTTAAGAACGAGCCACTTTGCAGGGCGGCCGAGAGGATTTCCACAAAGGTAGCATAGCCATAACCCTTATAACCGCCGGTGTCTTCACCGATCCCGCCTAGCGGGGTCAGCGCCGCCTCGCCTTTAACTAAGTCAATCAGGATCTGTTTGGTATCGGTGCGGCTGTTGCCTTGCCGATCGATGACCCAGCCATCGGGCAGATCCTTGTTTTCGCGATCATAAACCTCTATTTTGCCGCGCTGTGATACCGAGGTCGCACAATCGAGAACAAAGGGGAAGGGCTCATCGCTAGGAACACCAACGGTGATCGGGTTGGTACCGAGCATGTTTTCAACCCCAAAGGTTGGCGCGATCGAGGGACGGGCGTTGGTGCCGGTCATTCCTATCATATCGTTTTCGATCGCCATCAGCGGATAGTAGCCGGCAAACCCATAATGGGTGGAATTCCGCACAACGGTCATTCCCATGCCATAGACCTTGGCTTTGTCAATCGCCATTTGCATGGCTTTTTTGGCAATAACATGACCCATACCATCATGGCCATCAATCACGGCGGTGGTGAAGGTGTCTTTGACAACTTCAAATTCAGTCACCGGATTTTGGATGCCCTGTTTGATGCGGTCATAGTAGATTGGTTTTAAACGGCCGATACCGTGGGAATCGATCCCCCGTTTATCAGAGCTGATTAAGATGTCGGCACAAATTTTGGCGTCTTCTTCGGGAACGCCGATGCCTTTTAAGGCATCGGTCATGAATGCTTCAAGAATGTCAAAGGGGATTCGGTAGGTGGTTTCGTCTTTCATCAATAATTCTCCTTGTCTAATGCGCTTTATATTAATTGGTTGATAACAATTTTGTCAACATAGGATGAGGTGGCGGCGTGAAGCGCTCCGACATAGTCGCAGCGGAGGCTGATGATATCGCCAACCTGATAAGTCATTTGGTAAGTCGTCTCGGCATCGCTGACGTCGATGACCAGGTGATCGGAGCTCGAACCGACAATCGTCAGTCCGGGAATGAGGGGGAAAAGATGATCCGTATCGGTGTCCTGACGACCCAGCCCGCAGATTGCCCGGCGTCTGATCCCCTTGTCTTCAAAGCTGGGGATTTCGCCAAAGGCGTTGCGGCCAATTTCACCGACTGGATAGGTGGGTTTGTCTTGCAGCTCGAGGATTTCGACATCCAGAATAAAGGCATCCTGATGGAGGTAATCGTAGCAGTGATAATAGGCCGATTCGCGTCCAAAAAGGATCACATCACCGAGTCTGAGGTTATTGATTTCAGCGGGCAGTGTTTCATCATCGACGAGATAATAGGCGCTGGAATTACCGCCGGAAATAATCTCGCAGGGGCGCTGATATTTTTCTTCGAGCATCGTTTTGATCTTAAAAAAGGCGCCAAAGGTCTGGGCGTTAGGGATGGTGGCGCCGACACAGGTGGCGTTGGTGGCGATACCGCGCAAGCTGATGTTTGTCATCGCCGCAATTTCCTCAAAATCCTGATCCAGTTTAGCAAAAGATGCTAAAACCAAGGCCTCAATTTCGGCTTTTGCCGGACTGCCGTCGCCGATAAAAAGACCTTCACGAAGATCCCCAAGGTCAAGCATGTAAAGGATGCCGTGGGTTTTGCCCTGCGCCTTGGCCGCCTGGTTTAATAGCCGAATGGTTTTGATTTCAGAGTTTAAAGAAAGCGTGGCGTAGGCGACGGTATGATTGACCTCGCTGGGCATGGGCATTCGGATTAGCCATTTTTCACAGGCTAGCGGAGCCAGGTTCCTGAGATTGCTAATCCGGGAATCGCCAATTGAGGTGGCGCCACCGTCCAGGAAGGCCTGGGCAATCTCTAAGTTGCCGCCAGTACACTTGGTGACGGCGGTGACCTCAACTCCCAGTTTTTTAGTCCGTTTTATAATCGCTTTGGTATTTTCGAGTATTTTTTGTTTGTTGATTTTAAGTAAGGGATACATAAATGCTCCTTTGCAGTTTCTATGACTAAAAGGTCATCGATTAAATTATACCATAAGCGAAAAAAAAGCACAAATCATTGACAGCTCATCCCCCCTTATTTATAATGAGGGATGAAGATCATTTAGGAGACCGAGAAAAGTTCGTCCCTTATCGGGGAGCGGATTTTTTTTTCGCAGATGCCAAACCTGAGAATCTAAAAAATGGCGAAAATTCATTCTATGATTCTGTTAGCTTTTATATACATCTTTGATAAACGATATTGTTTAGATACGATATAGATAGTCGCAAAAGATCACCTGAACCGATAATTCGAAAATTAAGAAAGCAAGGCTCACCACTGTTTCAGATTTGATCACTGTTAAAGGCAAAAAAGAAACGTGTAAGCGAGTAAATGGAGGAAATATGTCAACATATCAGCATAAAAGAATTGAAGCACATTGGCAAAAATATTGGGAAGAAAATGAGACCTTTCGGATGGAAGAAAACTCAAACAAAGAAAAATTTTACGGGTTGGTTGAATTTCCTTATCCATCTGGAATAGGTCTCCACGTTGGTCATGTGCGAGCCTATACATCGCTAGAAGTAATCGCCCGAAAAAGGCGGATGGAAGGCTTTAATGTGCTCTTTCCAATCGGCTGGGATGCCTTTGGATTACCGACCGAAAATTACGCCATTCAAACTGGTCGTCATCCCCGGGAAGTAACCGATGAAAACATTAAGGTCTTTACCAATCAGCTAAAACGGATTGGCTATGCCTTTGACTGGGATAAGGAGATCGATACGACCGATCCCAAGTACTATAAATGGACTCAATGGATATTTTTACAGCTGTTTAAGCATGGGCTGGCCTTTAGAGACCGCACCTATGTCAATTTTTGTAATGGCTGTAAGGTGGTGTTGGCCAACGAAGATTTCCGCGATGGCAAGTGTGACCGGTGCGGCAGTGAAGTGGTGCAACTCGAAAAAGACGTGTGGTTTTTAAAAATCAGAAACTATGCGGAAGAACTGCTTAAAGGTTTGGATGACGTTGATTATCTGCCGCGGATTCGACTGGAGCAGGAAAACTGGATTGGCAAATCGGTCGGTGCCGAGGTCGATTTCAACATCGCCGGTTACGACAAAACGCTGCGGGTATTTACGACCCGTCCCGACACCCTTTTTGGAGCGACCTTTATGGTTATCGCGCCTGAACATCCGCTGATTAATGAGCTGTCAGAGTCGATCACCAATCTCGCTGAACTGGTCGATTATCAGGAACAGGCCAAACGAAAAACCGAATTTGAGCGGGTTCAGCTGGCCAAGGATAAAACCGGAGTGCGAATCTTAGGCATCCAGGCGATTAATCCGGTGACCAACACCGAGATCCCCATTTTTATCGCCGATTACGTCATGATGGGCTACGGCACCGGTGCGATTATGGCCGTGCCTGGTCATGATAACCGCGACTGGGATTTTGCCAAGAAATTTGACCTGCCGATCATTGAAGTCATCAAGGGTGGGGATGTCAGCGAAGCCGCCTACACCACGACCGATACCGGTGAAATGGTTAATTCCGGATTTTTAAACGGGCTGGAAGTCAAGGATGCAATCCAGAAAACAATCGACTTCCTGGAACATGAAAAATTGGGTAAACGAACCATAAATTATAAAATGAAGGACTGGGCCTTTAACCGACAGCGCTATTGGGGCGAACCGATTCCGATTATTCATTGCCCAAAATGCGGAATGGTAGCAGTGCCCGAAGATCAGCTACCGCTGGAATTACCGATGGTGGAAAGCTACACCCCCACCGATACCGGAAAATCACCGCTGTCTAACATCCCCGAATGGTACCAAACCACCTGTCCGGAATGCGGCGGGGCAGCAGAACGGGAAACCGATACGATGCCTCAGTGGGCGGGCTCCAGCTGGTATTTCCTACGCTACTTTGACAACAAGAACGACGACGCCTTTGCCTCCCCGGAAAAACTGAAATATTGGATGCCAGTCGACTGGTATAACGGCGGCATGGAACACGTCACAAGGCATCTGCTTTACTCCCGCTTCTGGCATCAGTTCCTCTTTGATATCGGCTGTGTGCCGGTACGCGAGCCCTATGCCAAACGAACCGCTCAGGGTTTGATTCTAGGCAACGACGGCGAAAAAATGTCAAAGTCCAAGGGCAACGTGGTCAACCCTAACGTGATCATTGAAGAGTTTGGAGCCGATACCCTAAGAACCTATATTATGTTTATCGGTGATTATGAAAAATCAGCTCCCTGGTCAGATAACGGTGCTAAAGGTTGTCGCCGTTTCCTCGATCGGGTCTGGAAACTTCAGGAGATGGTCAGTGATGAAGCCGGTTACGGCAAAGCGCTAGAAACCGCGATTCATAAAACCATTAAAAAAGTCAACGATGATTATGAAGAAATGAAATACAACACTGCGATTGCGGCACTGATGACCTTGCTAAATGAGTTTAATCGCGTTGGCGCAATTACCAGAGATGCCTTTAAGACATTTTTGCAATTGCTTTATCCGGTCGCTCCCCATATCAGTTCCGAAATTTGGCAAAATATGGCAATGGGCGGAGCACTTGATGATGCCGCCTGGCCGCACTATGACGAAGCTAAAACCGTCGATGATGTGATTGAGATGGCGGTTCAGATTAACGGCAAGGTGCGCGGGACGATTACGATTCCGGTTGACGCCGATAAGGATCAAGCCAAGGTCATTGCCCTGGCTCAGGAAAATATTCAGGCCTATACGCAAGGTAAAACCATTGTTAAAGAGATTTATGTCCCCGGAAAGATTTTTAATATCGTGGTAAAATAGGCAGATCATGAAAGTAATTCATCTCTATACCGATGGCGGTTGCCGCGGCAATGGCAAAGAAGGGGAGAATCTCGGCGCCATTGGCGGCGTCCTGATTTATCCCGAAAAGAACGTCACAAAAGAGTATAAGCGGGCCTATGAAAACACCACCAACAACCAGATGGAGCTGTTGGCGGTGATTGAAGGCTTAAAGTTATTAAAGGAACCTTGTGAGGTGCATATTTTTAGCGATTCTGCCTATGTTGTCAATGCCTATCTACAAAATTGGATTGGCGGCTGGAAAGCCAAGAACTGGAGTCGCGGAAAAGCCGGCGCCTTGAAAAACCGCGAGATCTGGATCGAACTGGACCAACTGGTCAATCGTCATAAGGTGACCTTTCACAAGGTTAAAGGCCATGCTGATAACCCCTATAACAATCAAGCCGATTTATTAGTCAATCAGGCCATGGATGAGTACCGCTTTTCTGATTAAAGCAAAGCGTAAAAAAATAAAATAAAATAAAAGATAATATAAAAACAAAAAGCAAAAAGACTTAAACCAGAAATCAGGTTTAAGTCTTTTTTTCGTGTTGATAAAGGATCAAAGTAATAAACTTAGCAAAAGTACGTCTTTAAAAGGCCATTAACAGTCCCTTATCGTTGGAATAGTAAGTCGTTAAGCCGTGCATCGGGAAGATATAGATTTCATTGAGATCAAACCGTTTCTCCAGTAGATCTTTAAGGATCTCAGCCTGGCTGAGGTTGTTGCAATGGGTAATCACGACCGGGAACTGGGGCTGGATTTTAACCTTATCCTCGACCATATTGGCAAGACTAGACAGGGCTTTTTTGATGCCGCGAGCCTTGCTAACCAGTTGAATTTCGCCCTTATCATCGGATCTGAAAATGGGCATAATTGAGAGCACTGAAGCAACTGCGCCAGCGACCCGGTTCATCCGGCCGCTTTTTACCAAATTGGAAAGATCCTGGAATAAAAAACGGAGGTTTAAGGTCTCAAGATAGGCGGCCAGTTTATCGCTGATGGTGTCAAAATCGATATCGCCAGCTTTGATCATATCACGAAGCTTCATCACCATTAAAATCATCAGCGGTGAGGTTGAATGGGTGTCAAACAAGCTGATTTTCAGGGAAGCATCTTCTTCGAGTACCATGTCTTTGGCCACTCGGGCACTGTTATAGGTGCCACTTAAGCCTGAAGTCATGGTGATCACATAGCTTTCTTTGTTTTTTCGAAGTTCAGTGGCAAAATCTTCAGGGGAGGGGCAGGACGAAGAGCTCGCCGTTTTTTCAGCCTTCATGGCGGCAATCAATTCTTTGGTGTTCAGGGTTTCATCATCTATAAATTCGCGATCGCCGACGATAATTTTCAAAGGAACGAGTGAAAAATCAATACCGTCCTTGTCCAGAAAATCTTTTGGCAAATCACATGAGCTGTCACTGATAATTCGTGGTTTCACATTAATTTCCTCTTTTCAATCATTTATCTCTTGAGATTTATTTTACTAGGCTGACCAACTGTTCGGCCAACAGTTACTTTCAATGTACATTCAACGGATCTGATAAGTCAATATTAAATCATTTTGCTTAAAACGATCTTTTACTGTCTTAAATCGATTCGGTCAAGTATGTTATGTTTTCAGGCATATATAATTGGCTTAGAACATCCTGACTGATCAGACTGGTAGCATGACCATTGAAGATCTTGCCAAGACTGTTCTTCATTGAAAAACGTTTGATATCATTATCCTTGAGGGCATCAATGGCCAGCACCAGCTCGGTAAAGTTATGGGCGACAACGGCCGCACCCTGCTGTTTAAACCACTGGGCATTTTCGCCTTCCTGACCAGGAGTGGGATTGTATAAGATTACCGGAATTTTTTTTGTTACTACCTCGCTAAGCGTAATTCCTCCGGGCTTGGTCACCATTAAATCACCGATCGAATAGAATTCATGAATATCCGGAACGAAACCAAAAATCTTAGTATTGGCCAAATTTTCCATTTCAAGTTCGCGTTGCAGACTCTGATTTTTTCCGCAAACGACAACGGTCTGGAGCTTATCCATCTGATCGGTACGTTGACAGATTTCTTTGATGTTTTTTAGAACCCCATAGGTTCCGGCAAAGATAATCAGAATTTTTTTATCGGGGTCGAGATCGTATTTGCTGACGATGGTATTGCGATTTTCCCGGGCATAAAAGGCATCACGCAGGGGAATTCCGGTTTTCAAGATCTTTTCCTGGGGAATCCCTTCCTCTAGCAGCGTAGCTTTAACATTTTCGCAGGCCACATAATAGCGGTCA
>JAHIQT010000105.1 GCA_018903255.1 Bacillota bacterium
CACCGATTGAGTCTGTTTACGGTCGGGTCAAGAGCGTCGCCAGCATTCTCGAAAAAATTAATAAGTATGGGGTCGATATCGAAGCCCTTGAAGAAACGATTCAGGATATTGCCGGGATTCGGATTATGTGTCAGTTTGAGGCTGATATTTACGAGGTCGTGGAATTGATCCGGAAAAGATCGAATTGTGATATGGAAGTCGTCAAGGTAAAGGATTATCTTAGTGAAGCGAAGCCCAGTGGCTACAAAAGCTATCATCTGATCATCCGTTACCCTGTTTTTTGTGTGTCAGGAAGTCAATCGGTATTAGTAGAAATTCAGATCCGTACCCTGGCGATGAATTTTTGGTCGATTATAGAACATTCCTTAAATTATAAGTATAAGGAAAATATTCCTGAAGCCATCAAAGCACGATTGATTAACGCTGCCAATGCCGTCAACGATGTCGATCGGGAGATGGCATCAATTCGTGAGGAAATTCAAAGCGCCCAGCGGCTGTTTGGGCTTAAATCGAGTCTGGTTACCAGTATTCTTGATAATATCGGGCATTTGTATAAGCTTAATCACGGCGGCAAAGCTTCCCATTACGAAAAGATTTTTGATGATCTTTTTGCTCAGGAAGATCTGATTCAGCTGATCTTGCTGAGAAAAGAATTAGAATCCGAAGTCAATAAGATTGAGGCTGAAGTTTAAGAAATAAAAAAAATCTTTGTGAAAAAAGGACAATATGTTATAATAGCAAATTGTAAATAAGATAAATATTCAAGGAGGTTGTCGATGTCTGGACATTCAAAATGGTCAACTATTAAACACAAAAAAGGAAAAGCAGATGCGAAACGCGGTCAAATTTTTACCAAGTTAGCAAAATATATTGCGGTGGCATCCCGGGAGGGTGGCAGCGATCCGGAAATGAACGCAAAATTAAAAGAAGCGATCGTTAAAGCGAAGGCAGCCAATATGCCCAATGAAAATATCGATCGGGCCGTAAAAAAAGGTGCCGGCGAATTACAAGGTAGCGTCTATGAAGAAATAACCTACGAAGGTTACGGACCAGGTGGGGTTGCGGTGATTGTTGAAACCCTGACCGATAATAAAAATCGCACCGCTGGTGATGTCCGCCACGCCTTAGATAAGAATGGTGGGAACTTGGGTACCAGTGGTTGCGTGGGCTTCCTGTTTACCAAAAAAGGTCAGATCATGATTGAAAAAACGGATGACCTTGATGAAGAGGCGCTGATGATGTTAGCCCTCGATGCTGGCGCAGAAGACATTGAAACCGCTGACGAAGGCTACGAAATCAGCGCCGAACCGGCGGATTTTGGACAAGTCTGTGATGCCTTGAAACAGGAGGGCTACGAACTGGCCTCAGCCGAAATTGCGATGATCCCGTCGACTGAAGTTGAGCTGACAGACCCTACTGAAATCAAAAAAATGCTGAAAATGATCGATATGTTTGATGATAATGAAGATGTTCAGGCAGTTTGGCACAACTGGACAGGTGAGGCTGATGAATAAGCAAACCCCTTTCAAGCGGTTAAAAGATGTAGTGCTTTATATTGTCTTAACACTTTTTCTGATCTTTTTAACATCCTCCTTTGTCATTGAAGATGTATATTCGGCGGCTGATCAGCTCTCGATGGAAGAAAATGGCATTTCTGATATTTACTCGATTGCAGTTGGCATGAAGCCGGCAAACCTGACTGTCAATGCCGATAAAGATGATGAAGATCAGAAAACAACTGAAATCAAGACCGATGACGGCACCACCATTGTGATTACCGAATATACGCTCGGGGATAAAAATGATGAGATTCTGGAGTATCAGCAAATTTTATATTCGCTGGGATTTTTAATCAGCTCGCCATCAAATGAATTAACCGAAGACGTTCAAACAGCGATAAAAACCTATCAGGCGATGAAGGGTCTCGAACAAACCGGCAAGCTCGATCGTTCGACGATTATTTCACTGGTTGCCGAAGACATTAAATTTGAAAAAGGTGATAGCGGCAAGGTGCTGCAAACCTATCAGCAAATTTTAGTCAAGCAAAACTATCTGGCGTCTGAGTCAGCCACGGGATCCTTTGATGATGCCACCGAAGCGGCAGTTATGGCTTTTCAAAAAGCCAACGGGATTTCCGAAACCGGAAAAATCGATGCCAAGACCATCAAAGCATTAGATGCCTTACGATAAAGCGATAATAAGACCACGGCGCCAAAATTGGCAACCGTGGTCTTATGCTTTACAAAAGATTTCTATTTGGTATAATGACAATAATCTTTAGATTATTTTTACATGTAGGAAAAGAGGAAGGAAATGAAGGTTGTTACACCAAAAGAAATGGTTATTATGGATCGCCATGCCATTACAGCAGGTACCCCCAGCGTTTTATTGATGGAACGGGCCGGTCATGCCTGTGCCGAAATTATTAAGGAAGATCTTGACGATGATGCCCAGGTTATTATTCTTTGCGGACCAGGCAATAACGGTGGCGATGGACTGGTGATCGGCCGGTCATTAATTGAAGATGGCTACACCGTACATCTTTTTTTAACCGTAGCAGCAACACAGCTCTCCGAGGATAGTCTTATCGCTCTGAAACGACTCGAAGAGAAAAACATCCCGATCCGAACACTGCAAGATGAGTCGGATCTTGAGGATCTCAGTTTGATGTTAAAACGTGCTACCGAGGTCATCGATGCAATTTTTGGAACTGGCCTGGTGGAAAAAGAAATACCACAGCATTACCATAGAATTTTTGATCTGATTAATCAATGCGAGAAAAAAATAATTGCCATTGATATCCCATCGGGTCTGCGGGGGGATATTGGTCTGACCCTTGGCAATGGTATTTTTGCCGATAAGACGATTGTGATTCAGAATTATAAAACTGGCTGTTTGCTCAATGACGGGCCCGATTACACCGGCGATACCGTTCTGATTGATATTGGGATTGATGAAAACAGTATTCCCAATGAAAAATACTATACCCAGGAAAGCGATTTAAAATTCCCCCAAAAGCGTAAGAAAAACACCCATAAATACGACTATGGTTCGGTGGTGGTGATTGCCGGTTCTAAGGGTATGAGTGGCGCTGGGATTCTTTCCATTGAAGGCGCCTTAAAAAGTGGCGGTGGCCTGGTAACTTGTTATGTTCCCCAGGATATTTATATTCCGGTAGTTGCCCGGGCACCGGCCGAAGCCCTGATTAAAACCTATGATTGTAATATTACCGCTGACGATATTAAGCATGACCGTAAAAAGGTGATCTTGATCGGACCGGGAATTGGTCGAGCCAAGAATTACAGCTTTATTTTAGAGCATTTGTTAGAAGGCAGCCTGCCGGTAGTGATTGATGCCGACGGCATCCACCATCTGACAGTTGTCGGGGATGCCCTCAAAGAGTCCAAAACGCCAGTGGTCATCACCCCCCATTTTGCTGAGTTTTCGCAGCTAATCGATGTCCCGCGGGAAGATATCCTAAGAGACCCGATTGGTTATGGCCAGCGGTTTGCCACCGAATATCAGGTGGTCGTGGTGTTAAAGGGCTACCGAACGATGGTTTTTGGAACCAATGGCGAAATCTGGTTTAACTCGACCGGGAATCCGGGGATGGCGACCGGCGGCAGCGGCGACGTGCTGGCCGGAATGATTGCCGGTATTGCTGGCCAGAATGTTAATCTCTTTGAAGCGGCCCGCGCTGGGGTCTTTTATCATGGCAAGGCGGGAGATTATTATGCCAGCCGCTTTGGCCAAAGCACCTTGACCGCCCACAGCATCATTGAATCCTTAAAGTATGTTTTAAAATAAACAGCAAAATAGAAAAATCCTGGCAAGTCCGGGATTTTTTTTCGCTTTGTTTTGTGATTTAATGATTTTAGGTTATAATATCTAAATGGACAGTTTCAGTCGCATTTGAGGGTCTTTGTGGCCTGAAAGAAATAAATTAAGACAGAAAGGTTAGCGCTTGTGACAAATATTTTAATTAAAAAACTGATAAAAAACTATCATAATACCGGTAATTCCCGAGTTCGGGAGAACTACGGCAAACTGGCCAGCATCATGGGGATTGGCTCTAACCTAATGCTTTTTATCATCAAAATAATCGTTGGCCTGCTGTTTAACAGCATTTCCATTACCGCCGATGCGGTTAATAATCTATCTGATTCTGGCGCATCACTCGTTACCCTGCTGGGCTTTAAGCTGTCGGGCAAGCCGGCCGATGCCGACCACCCCTTTGGTCATCAGCGGATGGAATATATTTCCGGCCTGATCGTTTCATTTATAATTCTTTTCTTAGGACTTCAGCTGATTCAAGGTTCGATTGAGAAAATTCTGAGTCCGGAACCGCCGCAGTTTAGCATGATCACCGTGGCAGTGCTGCTGATTGCGATTTTAATTAAGCTCTGGCAATGTTTGTTTTACCGAAAAATCGGCAAGACGATTAATTCATTGACCCTGTTAGCGACTGCGATTGATAGTCGCAACGATATCATGGCGACTTCAGCCGTACTGATCGCCATGATTGTCACCTATTTAACTGGTTTTGATCTGGATGGTTATATGGGGGTGGTGGTGGCGGTGTTTATTATCATCAGCGGCATTAATCTGGTTCGTGAAACGATCAGCCCGCTACTGGGAACCGCGCCATCCAAAGAATTAGTCGATCAGATCTATACAAAAATTCTCGGATATGAACATATCATCGGCCTTCATGATTTGATGATCCATAACTATGGCGAATCCAAAACCTATGCTTCGGTACACTGCGAGGTTCCTGCCGAACTCAACTGCCTGATCAGCCACAGCGTGATTGACAAGATTGAGCGGGACTTCTTAAAAGATCTGGATATCCATCTGATTATTCATTTAGACCCGGTTATCACCAACGACGAAAAAACCAATGCCTTACAAGAACAGGTCGAACAGACCATTGCAGCGATCTCACCGGAGATTCACATTCATGATTTTCGGGTAGTTTGGGGGTTTGACCACTCCAATTTGATTTTTGATGTGGTGGTTCCCTTTGATGTTGAGTGGAGCGATGAGGAACTGACGCTGATGATAGCCAATGAAATTTATAAAATAAATCCGACCTACCACGCCGTTATTACCATTGATTACAACCACTATGTTCCCAATGAGGATGAATTAGATCTCTAAAAGCGCTATCGAAGTTTAACAGCATATAAAATAACAACAATATTTAGTCAAATCTTAGGAGAAACAAAATAGCATGAGCAAAAAAAAATCGGCAACACGAATTTTAAACAACCCCTCGCGCAGCTTTCGAATTTTTACCTTCGGATGCCAGATGAACGAAAACGACTCGGAAAAAATATCCGGTATGCTAAAGGCGCTGGGCTATGTCGAAGAAATGGACGTCAACAAGGCCGGCCTGGTAATTCTTAACACCTGTTCGGTTCGCGAAAACGCCGATGAACGGGTTTTTGGCAATATTGGCAGCTATAAAACCGTTAAGAAAAAAAATCCCGATTTAATTCTGGCGGTATGTGGTTGTATGATGCAGCAGCCAGAAATTGTCAATCAGATTGTCACCAAGTATCCCCAGGTAGACCTGGTTTTTGGCACCCATAATCTTCATCAATTTCCCGAATTACTCAATAATTATCTGGTTAATGGCAATCGGTTAGTGGAAGTCTGGGACGATTCGGACACGATTGTCGAAGATCTGCCAGTTGACCGTAAATATCCCTTCAAGGGCTTTGTCACGATCATGAATGGCTGCAACAATTTCTGTACCTACTGCATTGTTCCCTACACCCGTGGTCGTGAAGTCAGCCGCCAGCCGGATAAGATTATTGAGGAGGTAAAAGCCCTGGTAGCCGATGGCTGTGTCGAGATCACCCTCTTAGGACAAAACGTCAATTCCTACGGCAACGATCTCGGCGAGGCGGTTAATTTTGCCGCTTTGCTGCGAGACCTCAACACCATTGACAAGCTTATGCGAATCCGCTTTATGACCTCCCATCCGAAAGATCTCACCGATGCCGTCATCGATGCCATTGCTGCCTGCGACAATGTTTGTAACTATATCCATCTGCCGATCCAATCCGGTAGCTCCCGGGTGCTAAAAGCAATGAACCGCAAGTACAGCCAGGAGGATATTCTTGATCGGGTCAGTGCGATTCGCAAAAAAATCCCCGGGGTAGCGATCACCACCGACATTATTGTCGGTTTTCCCGGCGAAACTGAGGCGGACTTTTTAGAAACCCTCAAAGTCATCGAGCTTTGCCAATTCGATTCGGCTTTTACCTTTTTATATTCGATTCGCAGCGGCACCCCGGCAGCTACCATGGCAGACCAGATTGCCGATTCAGTTAAGCACGAGCGGATCAACCGCTGCCTCGAAGTGCTCCACCAGATCAGCCATGATATCAATCAAAGCTATCAGGACCAGGTGGTTCAAGTGTTAGTCGAAGAAACTAGCCGCAACAACCCCGAGCGCCTGACCGGACGAACCCGCACTGGTAAGGTCGTCAATTTTGCAGGCGATCCTGAAGATATTGGTACCGAGTTGATGGTAAGGATCACGCAGGCAAAAACCTTTAGTCTGGATGGCGAAAAAATCAGACAGGAGGACAATAATGGCACAGCTCACCCCGATGATGACCCAATACCTGCAACTTCATGAGGAGGTCCCCGATGCGCTGCTATTCTTTCGTCTGGGTGACTTCTATGAAATGTTTTTTGACGATGCCTTAACGGCCTCGCGGGAGTTAGAAATTGCGCTGACCGGCCGTGACTGCGGTTTAGACGAACGGGCGCCGATGTGCGGGGTGCCCCATCATGCCGCTCAGAATTATATCACCCGGCTGGTTGAAAAAGGCTATAAGGTGGCAATCTGCGAGCAGGTGGAGGACCCCAAAGAAGCCAAAGGGATTGTCCGTCGGGAAATTATCCGGGTGATTTCACCGGGCACAATTTCGGAAGGTAAATTGCTGGAATCAAAAAAAAATAATTACCTGATGGCACTCTTTCTGGAAAACAACCAGCTGGGACTGGCCAGCCTGGATGTCTCTACCGGGGATTTTTATGTTACCCAAATTGAAGCCAAAAGCCGGGAACAATGGCTGTCCCACCTGTCCGATGAAATTGGCCGCTTATTACCAGCCGAGGTGATCCTCAATTCGGCGCTGTTTAAAGATAGCCAGGCACTGGCAATGATCGAAAATACTTTTGGGATTTTGGCCAGTCTTTATCCGGAAAAATATTTTTCGGTTAAAAGCGGCAGTAAACGGATTACTGATCAGTTTAAGGTCTTTGCCCTCGGCGCCCTCGATCTAGAGCGTCGTGAACATGCCATTGCCGCCGCCGGTGCACTGCTGCTTTATCTCGATGAAACCCAAAAACGGGCGCTGACCCATATTAAAACGATCCGCTATTATAATAGCCGCGATTACATGGTGCTGGATTTATCGACGCGGCGCAATCTCGAGTTGACCCAAACCCTCAGAACCCTCGAAAAAAAGGGTAGCCTGCTGGGGGTGCTGGACAAAACCGTCACCGCCATGGGCGGCCGCACCCTGCGCCGTTGGGTCGAGGCACCGCTACTAAATCGCGATGCGATTCTACAGCGTCAGGCTGGTGTCGCCGCTTTTTATCATAATGCTGCCCAGTTGCCGACTTTTAAAACGATCATGACCAAGGTCTATGATCTGGAACGGCTCTGTGGTAAGCTGGCCTTTGGGACCATCAATCCCCGCGATTTGCTGGCACTCAAGCAGTCGCTGGGGGCGCTGCCGCTGATCCGCGATTTTGTGGTGCTATTGGGCTCAGAACAACTGGCTAGCCTGTATGATCCCACTGACCTGCTCACTGATATCTGGATGCAGATTGAAAAATCGATCGATGACCAGGCACCACTGGTGCTTAAAGACGGCCACGTGATTAAAAGTGGCTATCATCAGGAAATCGACGAATTTCGCGAAGCCGCCGAGAAGGGTCAGGACTGGATCCGTGATCTGGAGTGCCGGGAACGCGAACGCACCGGAATAAAAAACCTGAAAGTGAAATATAATCGCGTTTTTGGGTATTTTATAGAAATAACCAAAAGTAATTTTGACCAGGTACCAGAAGACTATATCCGCAAACAGACTCTGGCCAATGCCGAGCGCTATTTTACGCCGGAACTTAAGGAAATGGAAAACAAGATTCTCGGCGCCCAAGAGGGTTTGCTTCGCTGTGAAACCCAGGTGTTTTTGGAAATTCGCGATGGCCTGCTGGCCGAAATCCCGCGAATTCAGGACAAAGCCCGGGAAGTGGCTGAACTCGACGCCATCTATTCGCTGGCTAGCGTGGCCTTGCAAAATCGCTACGTCTGTCCGGAAATTACAACCGATAAAACCTTGCTGATTCAGAATGGCCGCCATCCGGTGGTTGAGGATATGATTGGCACCAACCATTTTATTGGCAATGATTGTCGTCTCAATCAGGATGACCAGCGGATGCTGATTATTACCGGACCCAATATGGCCGGGAAGTCGACCTTTATCCGCCAGGTCGCGATCATTACCTTGATGGCTCAGATTGGCTCCTTTGTGCCGGCGGATGCGGCCGCTATCGGGGTGGTCGATCGGATTTTCACCCGCGTCGGTGCCAGTGATGACCTGGCCAGCGGCCAGAGTACTTTTATGGTAGAAATGACCGAGGTCGCTAATATTTTAAAAAATGCCAGCAGTCGCAGCCTGGTAATCCTCGATGAAATCGGCCGTGGCACCTCCACCTTTGACGGCATCAGCATTGCCTGGGCGGTCGTCGAATATCTCCACAATGACGATAGCATCGGGGCAAAAACCCTGTTTGCCACCCATTACCACGAGCTGACGGAACTTGAAAGCTTAAAACCAGGGATTAAGAATTATAGCATCCGGCTCAAAGAAACGCCGGACGGGGTAATCTTCTTGCGAAAAATTATCCCTGGCCCAGCTGACCAGAGCTATGGTATCGAGGTCGCCAAGCTGGCTGGATTTCCCGCTGTTGTGACCCGACGAGCCCAGGAAATTCTGGGGCATCTGGAATCCGGCGAAGATACCTACCGGCAGGAGCTGCTAGTCAAGGAACCGCCGATCCTGGATGGCGGAAAAGGTGACCAATTGAATTTCTTTGATGTAGCCAAACGGATGACCGCTGAAGAAGAAGCGGCACTGGGGGTCATTCGGGACTTGAAAATTAATGAAATGAGCCCTATCGAAGTGATGATTGTAATTGATCAATTGCGAAAAAAAATTTAAGGTGATCGGAGAAAATATGAAAACCAAAGAATTAAAACGGATTGTACGACGTTTAATGAATGATAAAAAATATCAGAATATGACCTTTGATCAATTGTCAGACTTTATCGGACTTTCAAAAAAGAAGGATCGGCAAATGCTATCTCATGTCCTCAAAGAGTTAGAAATAAAAGCTAAAGTTGAGAAAGATTGTAACGGGTGCTACCAGAAAACCGATGATTGTCGCAAAATTGTGGGGCTCTTGCGCGGTAATCAGCGCGGCTTTGGCTTTGTCATTCCCGACTATACGATATTTTCCGAAGATGTCTTTATCCCTGAAAAATATCTCCACGGTGCCCTTGATATGGATACCGTGTGGGTGCGCTTAACCTCGAAACCGGGTGACAAAAGACCCGAAGGCGAAGTGGTCGGAATCATCGACCGCGGTCATAAGAAAATCATTGGCCGTTATCAAAAAGGCAAGGGCTTCGGCTTTGTCGTGCCGGATAACGACCGCATCTGCAAGGATATTTTTATTCCTGAACGACGCGGCAAGAAGGCCGTTAATGGTGATAAGGTGGTTACCCAGATTGTCTCCTGGTCAGATGTTGGAAAAAGCCCGGAAGGCGAAATTTTAGAAATCTTAGGCAGTGAGAATGAACCCGGCATTGACATCCTGTCAGTGCTAAAAGGATATGATATCCCGATGGAGTTTTCTCCTGATGTGGAACGCGAAACCAATCTCTTAAATGATCGAGTCAGCGCCGATGAACTAAAAAACCGCAAGGATCTGAGAGACCAGCAAATTTTTACCATCGATGGCGATGACGCCAAGGATTATGATGATGCGGTCTCGATCCGGAAAAAGAAGAACGGAAATTTTGTCCTGGGGGTCCATATTGCTGATGTCAGCCACTATATCCGCCAGGGTAGCGAGATTGATAAATCGGCATTAGATCGTGGTACCAGTGTCTATGTGGTTGACCGGGTGGTACCGATGCTGCCCTTTAAGCTTTCTAATGATGTCTGCAGTCTGGTGCCCAACAAAGACCGGCTGACCTTCAGCTGTGAAATGGAAATTAATGATAAGGGTAAGGTGGTCGATTATGATATTTTCAAGTCAGTAATCTGTTCTAAAGCCCGAATGACCTATAAAAAAGTCGATGCAATACTCGAAGACCGGCTTGACAAAGCAGCTGATTTAAAACCCTTTCGCAGTGACCTGGTCTTGATGGAGGAGCTTCATGAGATTCTGCGGGTAAAGCGCCGCTTAAACCGCGGTGCCATTAATTTTGATTTTCCCGAAGCCAAGATTATCTTGGATCGACAGGGTTTCCCAGCAGAGATCATCATTGACGAGCGGCTAGTCTCCCACCGGATTATTGAAGAGTTTATGCTGGCCTGCAATGAAACCATTGCCGAGCATGTCTCCAAATTGGATGCGCCCTTTATTTTTAGAAACCACCCTGAACCCCATCCCGATAAGTTAGCGGCCTTTCGTACCTTCATTAATCGCTATGGCTTTAAGCTGGGCAAAAACGATGACACGGTACCAACAGGTCACGATTTCCAGCAACTGGTCACCGACATTGCTGGTAAGAATGAAGAGCGGGTGATCACCTTACTGATGCTTAGAACCATGCAGCAGGCTGTTTATGAAGGTCATAATCTCGGTCACTATGCCCTCGGGGCAAGCTTTTACACCCACTTCACCTCGCCGATCCGCCGTTATCCGGATCTGATTGTCCACCGCTATCTGGCCAAGGCGATAACCGGAAAAATCAATAAAAAGTCGCTTGAGTATCTGGAAGCGAATCTTGAAGCGGTAGCCAGCCATGCCTCCGAAACCGAGCGCCGGGCTGAAAACATCGAGCGCGAAATTACCAAGCTGAAGATGACCGAGTACATGACTAGGCACCTGGGTGAAGAATTTAGCGGCCGGATCAGTGGCGTCACCTCCTTCGGCTTTTTTGTCGAACTGGAAAATACCATCGAAGGTTTAGTGCGGCTCCAGGATTTAAAGGATGACTTTTACAATTATGATCCGGAACTGCATCAGCATATTGGCGAGCATCGCGGCAAAATATTTAGACTGGGCCAGGAAATTAGAATAAAAGTAGCCAAGGCTGACGTGAGTTCCAAACAAATCGATTTTGAACCTGTTGAATAATTAAGAAAACTATGCTATAATAAAAAACTAGCTAAGAACAGAGGAGTTGCGCATGGGAGAAAATATTAAAATTGTGGCCAAAAACAGAAAAGCACGTCATGATTTTGCCATCGAAGATACCTTTGAGGTGGGTCTGGTTTTATCCGGGACGGAAGTGAAATCAATCCGTGGCGGAAAAGTCAGCCTCAAGGAAAGTTTTGCCGATATCTACAACGGTGAGATTTTCGTTTATCAGATGCATATTGATCCTTATGAACAGGGGAATATCTACAATAAAGACCCCTTGCGCATCCGTAAGCTCCTGATGCATAAACAGCAGATTAGAAAACTGATCGGGTTGAAGCAGCGGGAAGGCTACACTCTGGTACCACTGACGCTTTACTTTAAGGATGGCCGGGTTAAAATGGAACTGGCGCTGGCCAAAGGCAAGAAGCTTTATGATAAGCGTCACGCCATCGCCGAGCGGGACTCCGACCGACGGATTCAAAAGAGTATGCGGCATAGTGGCTAGTTAATTATTTGGGGGCGTACTGGTTTCGACGGGGGTTTTGAAGCTTGAGTAGCGAGTCGATGTTGCTGATCATCGTAAAAAGTGGCACATAAATATAAACGCAAAAACAGAAAAAAGTTACGGGTTAGCTTTAGCAGCGTAATTCGCTCTAAAGTTTAATACTAAGACTTCGCAGCATAATTAATGCTGCACGCCTCCCATCTCAACCTGTGGTTTTGGGTTTCGGCGTTCATTGAAGCAGGGAACCGTTTTTGGTAGTGCCTCGCACCATTAACGATCAAGAGGCTGGTTCCTCTTTTTCTATGTCATTGGAGAAAGAGGGGAATAAGAAAATAAACAATGACTGCACTCGGAGAAGCTCCTGTGAATGGATTTTCGGACGTGGGTTCGACTCCCACCGCCTCCACCAAATAAGA
>JAHIQT010000106.1 GCA_018903255.1 Bacillota bacterium
AGCAAGCGTGCTTAATATGTGAAAGCAACGGCAAGTAACAGTGTTACGTTGATTCTATCAGAGAAGATTTTGCTGGTATTTGAGTAATCCGAAAATGATGGTATCAGATTCTATCGATTTTCAATCTAAATTTTAGAGAAAAGTGTGTGAGTTCTATGTCTAAAAGTAAACATGCCGCTATAAATACTAAAGCACTTGCTATGAGAGCGCGAAGGATTAATGATAAAGACTTTCTAGAGCTGATCAAGGCAAAAGACTTGAAAGAAGTGTTCCTTTACCTGAGAGATCACACTTATTATGGGGATTTTTTAAGTAAAATGGATCTTGAAGATCTTCATCGTACAGAGATTGAAGCCCACTTAAATGATTTGAAAGTGCGTGAAACCGAAAAGTTGATGCACTACCTCTCAGGAACGGAAAAGAATTTTTTTGTTATTTTATTAATCCGAATGGAGGTTGAATCGCTGCGGGTTTTGATTCGTGGCATCGCCAGAAGTGCTGATTTAGAGCCGTTGCAGGGACTAATGGTCTATTCAGAAAAGTATACAAAGGTTCCCTTTGTTCGGCTTTTCCGGGCCAGAGATTGGGAAGAATTTAAAAAGATGCTCATTAATACCGATTATTATCGTGTTTTTGAAATCTATAAGGATATTAAGGGTACCCATGAATTGGTCATGGTGGAAAAAAATCTCGACCGCTATTATTACGATTTATTAAAAAACCGTTTATTGAAGCTTGATAAAAAATCGAATCAGGATTTAATCGATTTAGAAAGAAGAAACTTCGATTTGCTGAATTTAATCTGGATTTATCGGGGGAAAAAGTTTTACAGCCTATCCCGCGAAGAATTGATTGCCTATTCGTTACGTGGCGGTCTGGAGCTTAACGAGAAACGTTTATTAAGCCTAGTTAATGCAAAGAATCTGATTGAGATTAAGGCCCTGTTGACAAAGTCCGACTATGCTTTTCTTTTTAATCATACAGAAACCATTGATTTATTTATGGAAAGGCGTAAGGAACGCTATTTATATTATCAAAATTTAAAACTTTTTGGATCGAGTGACAGTGGTTTGGGTCGTGTTGTTGCCTATGTGCGTTTATTGGATTTTGAAATTGAAGACATCACTGCAATTATTGAAAGCAAGCGTTATCGCATGGATTCAAGTGAAACTAAAAAATATTTAATCAGACCCATTGATTAGGGTGTGAAAGGAAGTATTCTATGGCAGTTGAAAATTTAATTATGATGGATGTGGTCGGTAAGATCAAATATGTTGATAAATTTGCCAAAGACATTTTTCTTTTCAATGATATACAAATAGTGGATGCCATGCATGAAATCGACTCAGGCAGATTTATTTTGCCAATACGGGAAGAAAACATGGGAGAACTATTAGGTTTTGCTCAGCTTATGTCTGGGGAAACCATGATGGATGAGAAGAATTTTGTAAAAACTGTAAATAAACTAAATGAATTATACAAGGGATCCCTTAGTTTAGATATGGTTACTTTAGCAAAAGGTGACACGGATCTGGGTAGAGCTTTATCAAAAGCCAAGGAATTTGAAAATAACTTGGTGCTTGAGTATGGCGAGATTAAAGAAATAAACGATCGTCTTGAGGCGCTTGAAAAAAGCAGAACGGCGTACAGCTATTTAGATGAACTAGAAGCAAACATGAGTGAACTTGACAGTCTTGAGAATTTTTCTTTTAGTATGGGATCGGTCACAAAGGATAATGCTGCCCGGTTGAAAAGTATTTATAATAGTGTGACCTCGATTGTCTTTCATGTAGGCAATCAGGAAGATAATGAAGAAGTATTTATGATTATGTCACCTAAGGATTTGGAAATAGAGTCAAACCGAATCCTGAAGGCCTTGAATTTTAAGCCAATTGAAGGGTTTAACCCGGAGTATACTGAAACACCAAAAGCGATCCTTGAAAAAATTAATCATGAAATTGATATGCAAAAAGAGATGAAATCGAAATTGCTTGTCGATTTGAATGCGCATTTAAAAGAAAACCGAAAAGAAGCGACAGAGTCTTTTAATACCCTGAGTTTATACGGCAATTTGAGTATCATTAAAAAGTATATGGCTTTTAGCGAAGAAAATTTCTACTTTTCCGGGTGGATTTCTAAGCGCGATAAACAACAAATGGAGGCCGTCGCTGCAAAATACCCGGATTTGATTATTATGTTTTCAGATACAAATAGCGGCAGTGGCAAGCCACCGACCAAATTAAAAAATAATTGGCTTTTTCGGCCCTTTGAAACATTAGTAAAAATGTATGGTGTACCCTCATTCAATGAATTGGATCCAACCCCCTTTCTAAGTATCACCTATATGTTTTGTTTTGGTTTTATGTTTGGTGATGTTGGTCAGGGGATCATCTTGGCGCTTGCTGGATTGATCCTCGGAATGAAGGGTGTTGAACTGGGTAAGGTGTTATTGCGATTAGGGATGTGTTCGACATTTTTCGGGTTTATGTATGGCAGTATTTTTGGCTTTGAAGAGCTTATTCATCCCTTATGGTTACGGCCCTTTCATGAGATCAATACGGTTCTGCTGGCAGCGGTGCTAATTGGTATCGTGATGCTTTTTATTGCTTATATTTACAGTATTATCAATAAGCTCAAGAAGAAAGACATCAAGGAAGGGGTTTTTGGAAAAAATGGTATCTGCGGTTTTGCTTTATATGCCAGTATCCTAGGAATTTTAGGTTTAAACTTTGGGGTTTTTCCGTATCCAGAAATATTAGTTCCGGGCTTGACTATTTTAGCAGTATTGCTAGTCTTTCTGGTATTAATTAGAGAACCACTGGCAAATTATATAACAAAGCGGAAACCGCTATATAAAGAAACTGCATCAGAATATTATGTCGAAAGTGGTTTTGAGCTTTTTGAAATGCTCCTGGGAATGTTGAGTAATACCCTTTCTTTTATCAGAATTGGAGCCTTTGCCTTAACCCATGTGGGTTTGTTTATGGCCTTTCAGACCCTTGCCATTCTGGTGCAAAATGGTGTGATCAGTTTTGGAATACTGATCTTTGCCAATATATTCATCATTGCGCTAGAAGGTTTGATTGTTGGAATTCAGGCGTTAAGATTACAATTTTATGAGTTGTTCAGTAAATACTATTCAGGCGACGGGATTGAGTTTAAACCGGTTGATCTGGAAATTAATCTAAATTAAGGAGAATTTGAAATGAATATTTTAACTCTGATTACAATTGGAGCAGCACTGTTAGTTTTGGGGACCATCGCCTGTGGGGTTTATTTTGTTTATAATGATTGTGATGAAAAAAGTCAGAATATGAAAAAATTCTTGCGTGTTAATTTGTCTACATTTATCCCCTTGTTGGCCGGGGCGCTTATTTTTATGGCACCCAGTATTGTATCGGCAGCGACTGAAGGCGTAGCTGGTGGAATCACCGATGCCGGTTTAGGTTATATCGCGGCAGCACTTTCCACTGGGCTTGCTTGCGCCGGTGCTGGCTATGCGGTTGGGGTTGTTGGTTCGGCTGCTTTGGGTGCGGTTTCCGAAGATCAGAAAATTTTAGGTAAAACCCTGATCTATGTTGGTTTGGCAGAGGGTGTGGCGATCTACGGTCTGATCATTTCAATTATGATTATTGGTAGCTTATAAAATGAAATCTTATCTGATTAGTGAGAACCGGGACTCTTTTCTGGGAATGCAACTGGCGGGTATCGAAGGAACTTATTTAAAATCAAAAGATGACATTGAAGCAGCGTTTAAAGAGGCCTTGAAAAATAAGGACATTGGAATTATTTTTATAACCGAAAAAGCATACATGATGATGGAAGAAACTGTAATTGAAGTAAAGAAAAAGTACTTTGCACCGCTAATTACAGTAATTCCGGATCGATATGGTTATCAAAGAAGTGAAGGAATGATAACCCGGTATATAAAAGAGTCTGTGGGATTGTAAGGATGTGATGAAATGATTTCTGTAGAAGAAAAACTGCGGGTGTTTACCCAATATATTTTAAGCAAAGAACGAAAATGGGGAAAAGATATCATCTACGATGCAAAAGAAAAGCGGGATCTGCTTTTGGAAGACTCTCGGCAAAAAGTCAAAAAAGAGAAAAAATCGATTGAGGAACGGAGTTATCATACCATTTTCAGGGATAAAAATAAGATTATCGCGGAAGGAAAAAACAAGGCTAAAACTCTGGAACTGGAAGAAAAAAAACGGATACTGCAGGATTTTAATCGAATCATTCGGGAAAAAGCCAGTCAATATCTGACCGCCGAAGTATACGATCAGTATCTACGTGATTGTGTTAGTCAGATTCCGCAGGTGTTTACTGACAAAAAAGAACTGATTATTTTTGTCAGTGAAGGTGATTTAGAAAAGATAAAAGCGATTATTGACGAACAATTAGATGGATTTGCCATTGAATACTGTCAGGAGTGTCAGGATTGCATTGGCGGGTTTATTGTTGAAGATGTTAACGGCAACCTTCATTGTGATTTTACTGTTGAAAGTCTAATTAGAAGTAATTATAAACTCATTGGCATGACGCTTAATGGGTTTATGGAAAAGCAGGTGGGTTAGGTGGCACTTATCGAAGCAAAGAAAATCAGTGGGATAATTTCTGCGATCAATGGACCCGTTATCAAAGGCAAAAACATGACCACCTTCAAAATGCGCGAAATGGTCACGGTTGGAGACAAACAGCTAATTGGAGAAGTGATTATTCTTGAAGGTGATATCGGTACGATTCAGGTTTATGAGGAGACCGAAGGGCTGAAAATCGGCGAGCCAATCAATCCGACTGGCAAACCGCTGAGCCTGAATTTAGGTCCCGGCATGCTAAAAAACATGTTTGATGGGATTCAGCGGCCATTGGAAAAAATCCAGCAGCTCTCTCCTATTTTTATTCCCGAGGGGATCGGACTACTGTCGATTGATGATCAAAAATTGTGGCCGGCAGTTTTGTCTGTTAAAGCAGGGGATATTTTATTAGCCGGGTCTATTTTTGGCACTGTTGCAGAAACGGAAGTTATCCAAAACCGCTTGCTGGTACCGCCAAACGTTTCCGGAACCGTCATTGAGGTGGTTCCCGATGGCAGCTATACAATTGATGATGTGTTGGTAAAAATTTCAGATGGCAAAAATCAGGTACATGAACTAAAAATGGCTCATGAATGGCCGGTTCGTACCCCTCGTCCCAATGCTTATCGAAAAGAAACGCTAGTGCCACTGATTACCGGACAACGGGTCATTGATATTTTCTTTCCGATAGCCAAGGGTGGAACAGCAGCGATCCCCGGGGGATTTGGAACCGGAAAAACGATGACCCAGCATCAATTGGCCAAATGGTCGGATGCCGATATCATTGTTTATATCGGCTGTGGTGAGCGGGGTAACGAGATGACCGAAGTTATTGAAGATTTCCCCAAGTTGATCGATCCCCGTTCTGGCAAGTCAATTATGGAACGAACCGTATTAATTGCCAACACCTCCAACATGCCGGTAGCGGCTCGGGAGGCCAGTATTTATACCGGGATTACGATTGCCGAATACTATCGGGATATGGGTTATGCCGTCGCGATGATGGCGGATTCAACCTCTCGTTGGGCTGAAGCACTACGAGAGATATCCGGCCGTTTGGAAGAAATGTCAGCAGAAGAAGGTTATCCGGCCTATCTGCCATCCCGAATTGCAGAATTTTACGAACGCGCTGGCAGCGTTGAAACACTGGGTGGCGAAGAGGGTTCAATTACCATTATCGGTGCCGTTTCGCCAGCTGGCGGGGATTTTTCTGAACCAGTGACTGAAAACACCAAACGTTTTGTGAATGTCTTTCTGGCGCTGGATAAGAGTCTTGCCTACGCCAGACATTATCCAGCCATTAATTGGCTGGAAAGTTACAGCGGCTATATTAAGATATTATCGGATTGGTATGAGGATAATGTGGCTGCGGATTGTATTCCACTAAGAAATAAAATCCTGGAGTTGATGTACGAAGAAAATAAGCTTCAGGAAATGGTAATGCTGGTTGGGGAAGATGTACTACCAGACGATCAGCGTTGGGTTCTTGAGATTGCCAAACTGGTCAAGGTCGGTTATCTGCAGCAGAACGCTTATAACAAAGATGATACCTATGTCCCGCTGGAAAAACAATATGCGATGTTAAAAGCGATTGAATATCTATATGATCGTGGTCGGGAGGGCTTGAAACTGGGAATACCCACCTCACAGCTGAAAGATCTGGATATCTTTGGTCAGTTTATTAAAATGAAGTATACCATTCCAAATGATGATTTAAGTGGGATTGAACGACTGAAGGATGAAATTGACCAGTATTTCGAAGTGCTTTTTAAAAAATACGAAAATTAGGGGGAGACAATGAAAAAAGAGTATTTGAGAATTGATAAAGTCGTTGGTCCCTTGATTCATATTTCAGATGTCGATGATGTTTTTTATGGTGAGGTGGTTGATATTATGGAAATCGGCACCGGTAAAATCAAAAAGGGAAAAGTCATCAAAATTGACGAAAAAAACGTCATTATCCAGGTTTTTCAAAACACAGCCGGTTTAGCCGCTGGCAACAGTATCATTAAGTTCACTGGTGAATCCTTTAATTTACCGATGTCTCTGGATCTGCAGGGACGGATATTTAACGGCGTCGGTGAACCGATTGATAATGGCAGTGATATTTTTAGTCTGGTCGAAGCGAACATCAATGGCCGCCCGATTAACCCGATGTCCCGTGAATATCCCCGTAACTTTATCCAAACTGGGATTTCTTCGATTGATACCCTGGCGACATTGATCCGCGGTCAGAAGCTGCCGATTTTTTCCGGCAACGGCTTGCCGCATAATGAATTGGCCGCGCAAATTGTTAAACAGGCTCGGCTAGGAGACAATGTGCATGAAGATTTTGCGATTGTTTTTGCCGCCATCGGGGTAAAACATGATGATGAGAAGTTCTTTAGAAAGAGCTTTGATGATGCCAATGTTATGGATCGGGTGGTAATGTTTGTCAATTACGCCGATGATCCCATTGCCGAACGGATTACTACCCCCCGGTGCGCCTTAACAGCAGCTGAATACTTGGCTTTTGAAAAGCATATGCATATTCTCGTGGTAATGACGGATATTACCAGCTATTGCGAGGCATTACGGGAAATTTCATCGGCCCGCGAAGAGGTGCCCAGCCGTAAAGGTTATCCCGGTTATATGTATTCGGATTTGGCTTCTCTATATGAGCGGGCGGGGATGCTCAGAGATCAGCTTGGCTCGATCACCTTTTTACCGATATTGACCATGCCCAATGATGATATTACCCATCCGATCCCGGATCTGACTGGCTATATCACCGAGGGACAAGTGGTTCTAGGACGGGATCTTTTCCAGCGCAGTATCTATCCGCCAGTAGCCATTTTGCCATCGCTGTCGCGATTGATGAAGGATGGTATTGGGGAAGGTTTCACCCGCGAGGACCATGCTGAGGTGGCCAACCAATTGTTTGCCTCCTATTCCAAGGTTCAGGAAGTGCGGGATTTATCACAGATCATCGGCGAAGAGGATTTAAGTCCGACTGATAAAAAGTATATGGCCTTTGGACGTGCTTTTGAGGCAAAATTTCTAAACCAGGGTTTTGATGAAAGTCGCAATATTATTCAGAGCCTGAACCTGGGATGGAAACTACTCGCGTTATTGCCGCTGACGGAACTGGATCGACTCAGTCCTGAAAATATCGAAAAATATTTCCATAAGGAATTGTAGGTGGTATCATGGCCATTAAAATAACCCCAACCAAAGCGAACTTGATCAAAGCCAAGAGTCGAATGAATTTTTCTGAAAAAGGATATGATCTGTTAGATAAGAAAAGAACCATCCTGATCCAGGAAATTATGCAACTGGTTAAGGAAGCTGAGTTGATCGAAAATGAGATTGGTCAAAAGTTTCAGGGAGCCTATCAAGCATTGCAACAGGTTTGCATCAGCATGGGGCTCAATCATCTGGAAGAATTTGCCTTGTCAGTCGCTTCAGAAGTGCCTTTTGAAATACGCATCAAAGGAGTCATGGGGGTTGACATACCAGAGGTTGTATATACTGAAAGATGTGAAAAAAGTCTGCCCTATGGTTTTTATGAAAACAATCCGGCGCTGGATATTGCGATCAAGAAATTTAATGATGTTAAATTTCTGTCCTATCAACTGGCTCAGATTGAAACAACAGCATATAAACTGTCGTTAGAAATTAAAAAGACTCAGAAGAGTGCTAATGCCCTGGAAAAAATCCAGATTCCACGGTTGAAGGGCGAAATAAAGTATATCCAGGATACCATTGAAGAAAAAGAGCGAGAAGAGTTTTTTAGGCTTAAAAAGGTAAAAAACAGACGCTAAAAAAGCCGGAGCAAAGCTCCGGCTTTTTTAGCGTCTGAAACGGGTTAGTTTAATCGTTTAGGACATTATAAACGGCTTCTTTGGGAATCAGGCTAAAATCCGAGGCGGTTAGCAGGGCAATCGCTTTTTCCTGATCATCGGCTTTTAAAATAATCAGCGGCGAACCCTGGTTATTAGGCATAACGAAGGAATAGACGTATTCAATGTTGACATCATGATCTGAAAGTAAGGTAAAAACATCGTGTAGGCTGCCAACCTTATCAGAAGGGTCGACGGCCAGTACATAGCTTTGTTTAACGACGTGACCGGCCTTTTTAAGGGCTTCGGCGCCCAGCTCAGGTTTATCTACGACGATCCGTAAGATTCCGAATTCAGCGCTGTCAAAAACCGAAATGGCGCGAATATCGACCTGGGCATCTTTTAAGACTTTGGTGATCTTGCTGAGATGGCCTTTTTTATTTTCGATGAAGACCGATAATTGATTAATAAGCATGGTTTTCCTCCTATAAATTTTCAGATCGCAGATCGATGACCCGTTTGGCTTTTCCCTCTGAACGAACCAGACTTTTTGGTTCAACCAGATGAATGCCGGCATGGATACCCAGGATCGTGTGAAGCTTGGACTCAATTTCCTTATAAAGCTGATCCAGCAGGGTGACCGAGACTAGCAGATCCTGGTTGATTACTTCGACATCGATTTCGATACGATCCAGATAGCCTTTTTTAAGCACCCGAATCTGATAATTTGAGCCGATCCCTTTGATGCCCAGGAGCACCCCTTCAATTTGTGATGGGAAAACGTTAACTCCGCCGATAATTAGCATATCATCGGTTCGCCCGGTGATTTTTGCCATCCGGGCTGAGGTTCTTCCGCAATCGCAAGGGGTGGTGTCGAGCTGGGTAATATCCTTGGTACGATAACGAATGAGTGGTATGCCTTCTTTGGTTATTGGGGTAATCACTAATTCACCGACCGAACCTTCAGGAAGCACTTCCAGGGTATCGGGGTCAATGATTTCGGCAATGAAGTGATCCTCATTAATGTGCATACCTCTGAAAGCCTGACACTCGCCAGAAACGCCGGGACCGATAAGTTCGCTCATGCCATAGTTTTCAGTTGAGACAATCCCCCAGGCTTCGTTAAGTTTGGCGCGCATTTCTTCGGTCGAACCTTCGCCGCCGAAGAGTCCGTATTTAAGAAAAAGCTCTTCTTTGGGATCGATCCCCATTTCCTGCGCGGCTTCAGCCAGATGTAAGGCATAGGAGGGGGTACCGATCAATACAGTGGATTGGAAATCCTGCATGATCATAATCTGCTTTTGGGTATTTCCGGACGATATTGGAATGACTCCGGCGCCAACCTTTTCCAGACCCTGCTGTAAACCAAAGGCACCAGTAAAAAGACCAAAGCCGAAGGTGATCTGAGCGGTATCTTCACTAGTGACCCCGCCCATGGTAACAATCCGGGCGATCACTTCGCGCCATACCTTCATATCATTTTTGGTATAACCCACCACAGTCGGTTTGCCAGTGGTACCAGAAGAGGCATGATAGCGAACAATTTTATTTTTGGGTACGGCAAAGAGGCTAAAGGGATAGTTTTTTCGCAGATCTTCCTTGGTGGTCAGCGGCAGGTGCCGCAGATCTTCCAGGCTGCGGATATCAACCGGCTTAACCCCAGCCGTTTTGAACTTTTCATGATAATAAGGCACGTTTTCATAAACGTGATTCAGGGTTTTCTTTAAACGCTTAAACTGCAGTTTCCGGAGTTCTTCCCGGGACATTTTTTCTTTATCAGACCATATTTTCATAGATTCTCCCCTCATTCAAAAAGCAGCACGCTGCCATAATTAATCGATTAAAAATTTTACTAGTTAACTTGTCGGTTTCCAGGAACTTTTCAAAGAAACAATCTGGTTAAAAACCGGTGCATCTGGTGTTGAATACTTGGGATCGACCGAGAAAAATCCATTACGGATAAACTGGAATTTTTGGTAAGGCTTAGTTTTTAGCAGTTCCGGTTCGATGTAGGCTTTGACGATTTCGAGCGATTTCTGATTGATCCGTTCCAGAAAATTGTCTTTATTGAGGCCGGCATCATCTTCGATCAGGTAGTCATAAAGGTGAAGCTCGACCTCGCTGGCATGACTGGCATCGACCCAATGAATCGTGCCTTTGACCTTACGCTCACAGCCGGCACCGGATTTAGTGGCGGGATCATAGGTGCATTTAAGTTCAATGACATTGCCTTGGTCATCTTTGATCACTTCCTGACAGGTAATGAAATAAGCACCACGCAGGCGAACCTCATTTCCAGGAAATAGCCGGAAATATTTTTTGGGAGGAATTTCCATAAAATCACTGCGATCAATTAGAATTTCACGACTAAATGGTGTGGTATAGGTTCCCAGCTCATCATTTTCCTGATTAAGTGGTAACTCAACCCATTCAGTCTGGTTTTCGGGGTAGTTGGTGATGGTCACCTTCAGGGGATCAACCACGGCCATTAAACGGGGCGCTTTAAGTTTTAGGTCATCCCGGATAAAATGCTCCAGCATTGCGATATCAACGGTGCTGTTGGTTTTGGCTACTCCAATGGCTTCGCAGAAAGCCTGAATCGATTCGGGTGTAAAGCCGCGGCGGCGCAACCCGGAGATGGTGGCCAAACGGGGATCGTCCCAGCCGTCGACAATTTTTTCATCGACCAATTGTTTTAAAAAGCGTTTGCCGACAATCGTTTTAGTCAGGTTGAGTTTGGCAAATTCGATTTGACGGGGTGGCTCGTTTTTAAAATCATCGATGTTAGCAAGCACCCAGTCGTAGAAGGGGCGATGGTCTTCAAATTCCAGGGTGCACAGGGAATGGGTAATTCCTTCGATGGCATCTTCAATCGGATGAGCATAGTCGTACATCGGATAGATAAACCAGTCTTCGGTGGTGGAATGGTGTTTGGTGTGCATAATCCGATAGATAGCGGGATCTCGCATATTCATGTTGGGGCTGCTCATATCAATTTTAGCTCTCAGGATATAAGAACCCTCAGCTAGTTTTCCAGCCTTCATTTGGGAAAACAGGCTCAAGTTTTCGTCAATGCTGCGGTAGCGGTAGGGGCTTTCCTTACCGGGTTCGGTCAGCGTTCCCCGATACTGGCGCATTTCCTCGGCGGAGAGTTGATCGACAAAGGCCAGACCCTTGCCAATCAGTTCGACAGCGTATTCGGCCATTTTATCAAAATAGCTGGAAGCAAAAAAGAGTCGGTCGTCCCATTTGATTCCCAGCCAGGCGAGATCTTCCTTGATTGAATCGACATATTCCATGTCTTCTTTGATGGGGTTGGTATCGTCAAAGCGAAGATTGAACTTGCCATGATACGCCTTTGCAATGCGGTAGTTGAGCAGCGAGGCTTTGGCATGACCGATATGTAGATATCCGTTAGGTTCGGGGGGGAAGCGGGTGTGCACGCGATCGTTGGCGTAGACCTTGTTGGCAATGTCCTGATCGATTGCATTGGTGATGAAATTCGTCTTTTTTTCAGTGGTCTCCATTAATTTCCTCCTGTTTATATATTTGCCAATAATACCATAAAGCCGGGCTTATTACAATTTTTTTATAAATACACCATGCTGATAAAAAAGCTCGCCATCAGCATAGATTTGACCCCCGTCTTGCATGTCACAGAGCATGTCCCAGTGGAGCATCGAGTCGTTGACAGGTCCGCATTCCGGGTAGGATTTGCCCAGAGCCAGATGGATGGTTCCGCCAATCTTTTCATCAAAAAGCATGTTGCGGGTAAACTGATTGATGTTATAGTTGGTGCCGATAGCAAATTCACCCAGATAGCGGGAACCCTCGTCGGTATCTAGTAAAGCGTGGAGCAAGGCTTCGCCGCGTTTGGCGCTGGCAGCGACAACCTGGCCATCTTTGAAGGTAAGCCTGATGTCTTCAATTTCCTGACCGCTGTAAATGCCGGGGAAGGTGAAACGAATGGTTCCGTTTACGCTTTCCTTTACCGGTGCAGTAAAGACTTCGCCGCTGGGGAAATTATGGTGGCCGTCGGAATTGATCCAGATCCGGCTCTTAGTGCAAAGCGTTAGATCAGTATCTTTGGCCAGCACATGGAATTGGGTTTTGCTATTTAAATAGGTCACCATTGCTGCCTGCTGATCGTGAATTTTCTGCCAGGCGGCGGTGGGGTTGTCGGTATTGAGGAGACAGGCCTCAAAAACAAATTCTTCATAATCCGACAGCGACATGTTGGCTTCCTGGGCGCCGCTTGCGGTGGGGTAGAGGCACAGCGTCCAATCCATTTCACCGCGAGCCACCCGATCATTGTAAATTTTTGTGAGCGGTGCGCCATAACGGCGTTGCAAAGCGATGCGTTCACTGGGAACCGCTGCCAGCGACTTCAGGTTATGGTCTCCGAGAATGTTTAGAATCTTATCAGCTTTGGAGTAAGCAGCCATCATCATCGGGGCATTAAACTGCAGTTGGTCATCACTGCCTTCCTTTAAAAGAATTTCAGCGATGCCTTCTGGGTTGAGCAAAACGGTGGGGTGAGCCCCGGTTTTTAACACTTCCCGGTAGCATTCTTTAATTAGGGGCATGGCCAGCTCGGAACCTCGGATGACGACCCATTCGCCGGGTTTAACATTGAGGGAATAGTTGACTAGGGTTTGAGCATATTTTATCAGTCGATGATCTCTCACGGTTTATCTCCTTATAATTGAAATAGTATTAGTTTAATATATCCGAAAAAAGAATTTAACTCAATAAAAAAATAAAAAAACAGGTGACAAATGTAAACGAACATTGTATAATAGCGATAGTATAGTTAATGATTAAAAGCTCATAAATGGTAACAACGTTCAGACAGAATGGTCCATGCTCCATTTAAAAAAGAATAATCAGATCCTGTACATTAAAATCAAGTGGAGGTAACTCATGGAAGACAGAACTTTAATTTGTCAAGATTGTGGCGAAGAATTTGTATTTACAGTAGGTGAACAAGAATTCTACCAGGAAAAAGGTTTTGACAATGAACCAAAAAGATGTCGTGAATGTCGAACAAAAAGAAAACAAACTAGAAGACCAAGAAACAGCAATTTCTAGGAATTTCAAAAAAAACAATGAAGATCCCTTCTTAGGGATCTTTTTTTCTTGCTGGATCGGTAAGTCTCGGAATTGCCAAAATCAAACAAATCTGTTAATAGATAAACTTGAGCCCAAAGTAGGTTTGCTGTTAAATGAAAAAGAAAGATAAACAAATGATAGACAAGGCTTACGTTTATATCGTAAAATGTAGTGATAAGACACTTTATACTGGGTGGACCAGCAATATCGATGCACGGATCAAGGTTCATAATTCTGGAACAGGGGCAAAATATACGCGCGGTCGGCTGCCGGTGACCCTGGTTTATTGGGAAGTCCTTGACTCTAGATCCCAAGCCCTCAGCCGCGAAGCGGTGATTAAAAAAATGTCAAAAGCGCAAAAAATAAGTTTGATTGAGAGTTATAAGCGCAAGATCAATAAGGAGTTTTCAGATGAATCTGTTTGTCAATGAATTTCCGATATACGAGACCCTTGCCAATGGAAACACCATTATCATTATTTATGATTTGTTTATCCTCTCGCTTTTTTTGTTTGAACTCTTTCTGTTTTATAATAAAGAACGAATTGTTGAAGCAGTAGCGCAGAATCAAACCAAAAAAATCAAACCCTACCGTCGTTTTCTGGTAAAATTGTTTATCAATTATGAGTATCAGGGGATTTTAATGGTAACCGGTGTGTTACTGTTTATTTCCCTGGTGGTGGTATCAAGCCATCATCGAATCTTACTGAGTGAATTGATTGGCATTCTGGGAAGCTTTGCCATTTTCATTGTGATTGTCTTTCTGGTTCAACACCTTTTTATGAAGATCGATCAGTTTCAGGATATTGTCGTCTCCCGCTTTGTGGATCTGATTTTTTATCTGGTATTGGGACATTACTTTGTCCTGTTTGCTAATTTTATCTCGCCGCCTAGCCTGCCATTGGGTCTGGCGGGGCTGTTCTTTGCTTTAGTGCTTTGTTTTTCGGTAATGATCCGGGCGATTGCCAATCCCAGTATCATTCGCAGTTCTGTTTCGAAAAGACGAAAGTATCAGGAAACCGCCAGTATCTTAAAAGGCATGCTGGTTCTGGTTGTCAGTGAGATGAGCATCCTTTATTTGATGGTCTATAATTGTTTTAAAATCAGCCCGGGTTTTTATGTGGCTAATTCGGATCGGGCTCTGGATGCTTTTGATATGCTGTACTACATGGTGGTCTCCTTTGCCACGATCGGCTATGGCGACATTCATCCGGTACGCTTTAATGGGATGTTTTACGGCGAACTGGTGGCGATGGTGATTGGTTTGACCAGCATGTTCAGTACCGCCTGCTTTGTCGGGGCGGTGGTGGCCGGGGCGGCTCAGATGAGCTGGAATCAGAGTCAGGAAGGTGGCAATCTGAATGATGAATCCGAACAGACCAAAGCCGTTGACCGAAAAAGCATGTTCACCGTCGTGCGTGAAAAATTAAAGAACAAAGAACTGTAAAGCGAATCGAGTTCAGAGTATTTTTGCAATGGTATAAACAAATAATACGAAAGGCTGTGAAGTATGAAATTTTATCTTGCATTATGGTTTGCAAAATTAATGGGTGTGGCCATTAACATGATCAGTAAGGATCGGGGCACCAACCTGCCCGGCGAAAAGGCCTTAACAATCGACCCTGATTTTGTCAAACATTTTAAAAACATTGATTATTCGAAGGTCATTTTTATTACCGGAACCAATGGAAAATCATCAACGACCAACTTGGTCACCCATATCTTAAAACAAAACGGTAAAAAGATTGTCTCAAATCTTGAAGGCGCCAATTTACTAGGCGGAATTGCCACTATTTTGGCTAAAGAAGCCAGTTTATCGGGGAAACTCAAGGCGGACTATTATGTTTTCGAAACGGACGAGCGCTATTTGCCCCTGATTTATGCTCAATTACCGGCCGAGAACATGCTGATCACTAATCTTCAAAAAGACCAGGTGCAGAGAAATGGGGATCCGGATTTTATTATCCGTAAATTAAAAGAGGTGGTGAATCCTAAGATGACACTGATCCTCAATAATGAAGAACCGCGATCCCGATTTTTTGAGGAAATCGCCCGTCGCTCTATCTATTATGGGGTTTCCCGGCACGATGAATCCTTCACCAAGGGTGCGGATTATCCAACCCAGGCCTGTCCGAAATGCCATCACGATATCAGCTTTGACTATTACAATGTCGATAGTATCGGTGCGTTTCATTGTGACTTTTGTGGTTTTGCCAGCAAAAAAACACCAGACTATCCGATCACCGATCTAAATTTTTCTGATCAAAGCTTTAAGCTAAGAGATGTCAACTTTCATATGCCCTATGATCTGCCCTTCATGTTTTATAACTATGCCGGTTCGCTGGCTGTTTGTGAAGCGATCTGTAAAATTCCAGCAGAGGCTGCGGCCAAGGCCTTTGAAAACTTTAAAAACATCGGCGGCCGCTTTGAGGTAATGACCTATAAAAATAAAACCATTAAATATATGCGGATTAAACAAGAAAATCCCGATACCCTCCAGAGTGCTTTAAATATTATGGCTTCCGATAAGCATAAAAAGATGGTCGCGCTGGGTTTATATGTAGTTAATGATTTTGTGCCCCATTACATCAATACCTTTTACGCCTTTGACTGTGATTTTAAACCAGTGATTGAGTCAAATGTCGAGCGATACCTATGCTTCTCAGAGCATGTTTCATATGACACTGCCAATCGGCTCATCTATGATGGGGTTGCTAAAGAAGCGATCACAATCATGGACAGCGACAATATTAATGAAATTTTTGCCGAAATTGATAAGGCCGAAACCGATAATATTTATTTGATTACCTGGCTATCAACCTTTGAAAAGATGAAAAAATTCATTGAAGGAGGACAGAATTAATGGAACAGACGATAAAAATCGGATGGCTTTTTAATAATAGCTTTAACCTCCACGGTGACCGGGGCAATCTTTTGGCTGTCCTGGCGGAAGGGCAACGTCGCGGCTATCAGGTTTTGGTCGAACAGATTAACCTCGATACAAAGTGTTTTAACCCCATGGACTTTGACTTTCTGTTTTGTCCGCCGGGAGAAATCGAACATTTCGAGGCGGCGGCAGCTTTTCTCGAACCGCACCGGAAAGTGTTAATGGACTATATTGAAACCCGGCCGATGCTGGTTACTGGCACCTCGGTAGCTATTTTTGGCGAAAGCATCACTCGGGATGATCAGTCGACGATTAGAGGATTGGGAATTATTGAGGTAGTCACCCGGGAAAATCACGCCGTTTATGGAGATGATCTTTATTACAGCTGTCAGTACAATGGCAAAGAAATGGATATTGTTGGCAGTCAAATTCAAATGATCGATTTAGAAATAAAGGAAGAGTCGCCCTTTGGTCGGTTAAAATATGGTTATGGCAACAATGGCGAGACTAAATTCGAAGGTGTTATCAGCGGCAAAGGTATTTTTACCAATACCCTTGGGCCGCTGCTGGTTTGTAATCCCTGGCTTACTGAAGAAATCTTCAATTTAATTGAAACCAATCGGAACTGGCCGATCTGGGAAGACCATCGTGACAATTCGCTGGAACTGAAATCATTTAAGACCAAGCTTGCTCATATTGATAAAAAAGAAACCCGGCTGAAAAAAATCAGTGAACGTTAAATAAAGTGTTAATAGAGCTAGCTAACTTGGGTATTATTATCGGCACTTAATATGAATAAAAGAAAGTAAGTAATCGTGAAAAAGAAAAAAGTAATTATCGGACTGAGTGGCGGCATCGACAGTGCTGCCGCGGCAAGTCATTTAAAAAATGAAGGTTACGAGGTTATCGGCGTAACCTTCAATTTTTTGAATTCAGATCAAACCATCTTGGCCGCAAAAAAAGTAGCTGAAAAGCTTAGAATTGAGCATCATGTACTGGAAGCTCAAAACCAGTTTCACAAAAATGTTATGATGCCGTTTATCGCTGCTTACAAAAAGGGCGAAACCCCCAACCCCTGTATGCGGTGTAATCAGACCATGAAATTTCCGCTACTTTATGATTTTGCTAAAGCTAATGATCAGGCTGCAATTGCTACCGGGCATTATGCCGAGGTTAAAAAAAAGGGCGACAGCTACGAATTGTGGGCCAGTCCCAATGCCAGAAAAGATCAATCCTATTTTTTGTATCACCTTGATCAGGAAGTGCTTAAAAAACTTATTTTTCCACTTAATTCTTTTGAGTCCAAGGATCAGGTGCGAGGGATGATCAGGGATCTTTTGCCGGAACTTTCAAACGGTGCCGAAAGTCAGGGCATTTGTTTTATCCCCAAAAAAGGACACCAGCTTTTTTTGAAAGAGGCAGCTTTTGGATCACAACCGGTCGAAACCGGCATATTTGTGGATGCTTCCGGGAAAATCTTGGGGCGACATTCAGGGATACAAAATTTTACCCTAGGGCAAACGCGCGGACTTGGCCTTTTATCAAACAAGCGATGGGCAGTGGTAGATCTAGAGCCGCTAACGAATACAGTTGTCCTTGATGATGAGCGGGCTTTGTTTAAAAACCAGATTTTTGTGGATCAGTTATCGGTGCATCCTAACGTTAACCTTGCCGATTGGGAATTTTCCTTTAAAACCTGTCGTTGGGGTCACAGCTATCGTGGTCGGATTGAACGATTACCCGGCAACCAGGCGATTGTTCACAGTCAGGTGCCGGTTCGGGCACCAGCCCCTGGCCAGGCACTAGTCTTTTATCAGGATCGCCGGGTACTTGGGGGCGGAACCATAAAACGTTTTGAATTTAGTTAGTCATGCGGTATAATGGGTGAGATTTTAACAATTACATGAGAAAACTAGGCAATGCACCTTAAAATGATTAATAAAAGGCCGGAAATGCCGATAAAATATAGATAAGGTAATTGATTTAGATGAGTTAGCGAATGAGTTTTTGAGTTTTGCTTTATGAGCAAACAATCGAAGGAGTTATAATAGATGGGAAAATTATTTGGCACCGATGGCGTACGTGGTGTATATGAGCAGGATTTAACATTAGAATTGGCCTTTGGACTGGGTCAGGCGGGCGCCAGCGTATTGGGGAGAAATGCCCACCGTCCAAAGATTATCATCGGTCGGGATACCCGTGAATCGGGATCGCCGCTTGAACAGGCATTGGCCGAGGGAATAGTCTCGGTGGGCGGAGAAGTGTTACTGGTGGGAGTGTTGCCAACACCAGCCGTGGCAGTGATTACCAGAGCGCTTAAGGCCGATGCCGGCGTTGTGATTTCAGCGTCACATAATCCGTATGAATTTAACGGGATCAAGTTTTTTAACAGTCAGGGCTTTAAACTACCAGATGCGGTGGAAAACGAAATTGAGGCCATAGTTTTAAAAAGTCAGGCGGTACCGCTAAAAGATGGTGGCAGCATTAAAACACTGGAAAATCCAGAAGCATTTTATCTTAACCACATCAAAAAGGCAGTAGAAGCAGATTTTTCAGGGCTTCGAGTGGTACTAGATTGTGCCAATGGCGCGGCTTATCAGGTTGCACCGGCATTTTTTTGTGACCTGGGTGCAGAGGTTATCGTTATTGGTGACAAACCTGATGGGCTAAATATCAATGCTGGCTGCGGTTCGACCCATCTTGCTCCACTGCAACAACGGGTGGTTGCGGAAAAAGCCGATATCGGAATCGCCTTTGATGGCGATGCTGACCGCTGTCTGGCGGTCGATAATGTTGGCAATATCATCGACGGTGACAAGATTATGAATCTGATCGGCAGTCGGATGAAGGCCAGTGGCAGGCTAAAAAAGAACACCGTTGTAGTAACGGTGATGAGCAATATCGGGCTGGATGTCGCCTTGAACAAAGCCGGATGCCAGACAATCAAAACCGACGTGGGCGATCGTTATGTGCTGGAGGCGATGATTAAAGGTGATTATAATCTGGGTGGCGAACAATCCGGTCATCTTATTCTGCTGGATCATAATACCACTGGGGATGGCATGCTGACGGCGCTGGTGCTGCTGGAATTATTAAAAAAAGACGGACGGGATGCCAAAACACTAGGTGATCTAATGACCGTTTACCCCCAGATTCTGGTAAATGCCCGGGTTGAAAATGGACGAAAACAGGATTATCTGAGTGACGACCAGATTCAAAAGAAGATCAAAGAGGTCGAAACCCATTTTCACGGACAAGGTCGGGTACTGATTCGGCCGTCAGGAACAGAACCGCTGGTTCGGGTAATGATTGAAGGAAAAGATCAGAATGAACTGACCCGGATTGCTAGAGAACTGGCGCAATTGATTGAGCTGCGCTTGAGCAGTACGATCGAAGTTGTCGGACAGCCAGTAATTGCGTAACCTGAAAAAATAGAATGAATGATTAAAAATAGATTAAGAAATGAGGGCTTTTGCCCTCATTTCTTTGTGTTAAAAATAATTTTATGATAGAATAAACAGGTTAGTATTTGGGTAGATAAGTAATAGGGCCATAACCAAAGACAACAAAAAGCGCCAGAACTCAAGTGATGGTCCACACAAGGTTGAGTTGACGAGGTCAGGGAGTATCGAAAATTCGGCGGATGCCCTGGAGAATTGCCATAAAAACTGAAGAGTGATTTTCAGGACAAAGCTGGCATAAAAAAGAAGAACAGGTGAAAATATGTGTGGAATAGTAGGTTATATCGGAAGAAAACAGGCTCAGGATGTTTTAATAAGCGGTTTGTCACGATTGGAGTACCGGGGCTATGACTCGGCCGGAATTGCGACCCTGGAAAATGAAGTGATCCGGGTGGAAAAGAAAAAAGGTCGGCTAAAAAATCTGGAGGAAGTTCTGATAAATACCCCCCTTGCTGGCCAGGTTGGCATCGGTCATACCCGTTGGGCAACCCATGGGGTTCCTTCGGATGCCAATGCCCATCCCCATTCAAGTTTCGGGACAGAGATATCGGTTGTTCATAATGGGATCATCGAAAACTATATGGCCCTAAAAAATGAGCTGCAAGCTTTGGGTCATGTCTTTCTTTCTGATACCGATACGGAAGTCATTGCCCATCTGCTAAATGAACTTTACACCGGTGACCTTGTCGAAACCATTCAGATTGCCCTGAAGCGGATGAGAGGTTCCTATGCCCTGGCGATTCTCTGTGCCAATGAACCAGATAAAATTGTGGCGGTGCGTAAAGACAGTCCTCTGATTGTTGGACTGGGAGACGGTGAGAATTTTATCGCATCGGATATTCCAGCGATTTTAAACTATACCCGGGAAGTCTATCTGCTCGATAACGGCGAAATGGCAGTGCTAACGGCGGATACTATCGAAGTCATGGATAATGCTGGCAAAATCATCGAAAAAGAAGTTTTTGTAGTCGATTGGGATCCTGGGGATGCCGAAAAAGGCGGCTACGATCATTTTATGATGAAAGAAATGGTGGAACAGCCCAAGGCGATGATGGAAACATTAATGGGGCGTTGTTGCGAAAGTGGGGTCACCTTCGCTGGTCTTAAGCTAAATGCTGAGATGATGAAAAAGATCAACCGGATTCAGATCGTCGCCTGTGGAACCGCTTATCACGCGGGACTGGTGGGTAAATATTATTTTGAAAAATTTGCCCGAATCAGCGTCGAAACTGAGGCAGCTTCTGAATATCGTTATAAAAATCCGATTGTCGATAAAAACACCCTGCTGATTGTCATCAGCCAATCCGGCGAAACTGCCGATACCCTGGCCGCTATCCGGTTGGCTAAAGAACGAGGTGCCTGGGTTTTAGCGGTGACTAACGTGGTAGGTAGTTCGATTGCCCGGGAAGCTGATGATGTGATCTATACCAATGCCGGGCCGGAAATCGCTGTGGCATCGACCAAAGCTTATGTTACCCAGGTCGGTTGCATGATGATGCTCGCCTCATTTTTGGGAAATCTTAACGGAAAAATGGAAAAAGCAGAAGGCTCACGGATTTGCCATGGTCTGATGATGACTCCAGGACTGATCGAAAAAGCCTTGGAGAACCAAGCAGTCATCAAAGCATTTGCCGATAAAAATCATAAAATCAACGATCTCTTCTACATGGGTAGAGGGGTGGATCTGTATACCAGCATGGAAGGATCACTAAAACTTAAGGAGATTTCCTATATCCATTCCGAGGCCTATGCGGCCGGCGAACTAAAACACGGCCCCATTGCCCTGATCGAGGATGGCACCATTGTGGTGGCGGTCTGTACCCAGGAGAATGTGTTTGAAAAAATGCTCAGCAATATTAAAGAAGTCAAGGCTCGAGGTGCCCACGTATTGGCGATCGTTCAAGAAGGTCACGAAGATATTGCATCTGAGGTCGACGAGGTGTGGGTGATTCCCGAGATGGATGATGATATCACGGCCATTCCCACTACTGTTTATCTGCAGTTGATGGCTTATTATCTGGCAGTTGCCCGTGGTTGCGATGTTGACAAGCCCAAAAATTTGGCTAAAAGCGTGACCGTGGAATAGCCCACAGATTATTTCTAGATCGATATGTAGTTTTAAAACAAAGTTTGATAATTTAAAAGAAAGTTTGATATTTTAAAACAAAGTCTGATAATTAAAAACAAAGTTTGATAAAAGAAGCCGTTTAGTGTATTATATAACTAAACGGTATTTTTTTAACTTCAATCACATATGCATGTTAAATAATAAACTTTTTGGAGGCAAAATATTGGCGAAACGAATAAGAAAAAATTCTATAGATAAAAAGTTAAAGGACGGCAGAGGAATTGGTGCGGGGCTAGATTATAAACCTTGGCTTGTTATTCAAGATGTTTCTTCTTTAGGTAGATCAACCCGTTTAAAAGGGATAAAAATACCTAGACAATATGAATTTCTATCTGATTTGGAAAAAAATTATTTTTACTTGTTGGAATTTTCTGACTACGTAATAGATATACGAGAACAATATCCGCTTCTACCGCTTGAGGATACATTATTAATCGCAGATGAATTAGGTATTATACATCCTCGTAATCCACATACCAATGAACCAATTGTTATGTCAACAGATTTTGTTGTAACCAAGAAAAATGATGGAAATATTAAAGATCATGCGAGAACAGTAAAAATGAAGAAAGAATTATCAAATGAGAGAATATTGGAAAAGTTCGAAATAGAACGTGTTTATTGGGATCGGCACCAGATTGATTGGGGAATTGTTACAGAGGAAGAAATTAATAAAACAACAGCACAAAATATTGGTTTTGTTCATTCGTATAAAGAGTTAACAAATTTCGATGATTTTAAAGCGTGCCCAGAAATTGAAATGGAGGACTTTTTAACGGATTATATTAACAGGATGTTAAACGAATCAACCAATTCAATTCGAACAATATCGAAAGAATTTGAAAGAGATTTTGGTCTAAATGCAGGAAGTGGCCTCACTATTTTTAAACATTTAATAATTAACAAAATAATTAATGTTAATCTTAAAGTGAAGCTAGACATAAACGAAAACATTCCAATCGAAGCAATTTATAAAGATTTTTCGCTGGAAAAGAGTGTAATATGATCTGTTATAATCAAGTTTATGAATATTTAGATAAAGCTGAAAAGAATAGAATCAGAATCATTCATATTGAAGGTGGAAATGCTTATTTTGTTAACCTGCATGGCGATACAGCAATGCCCAAAATAGCGGCTATTACCACATTAGAAGACGAATTGCTGGGGGGGGCACTACTGCTGATACCAGATCCATATTTAAATAGTTATTTAGATGAAAATTTGACAAATGCACAAATAAAAAAAAGAGATGATAATTGGAGAATTGTATCCAAATACTGGGACGAGTGTAAAATTGAGCTATTGTCAACGGATCAAAGAGAAGATTTATTCAAAGGCATAGCGATCAAGACAGGTTTAAATGAACTAAAAATAAAACGTGCTTTTACAAGATTCTGGCAACGGGGTCTTAGTAAAAATGCGTTATTACCTGACTATAATTTTTCAGGCGGAAAAGGAAAAGAGAGAGATCTTACCGGGCCGAAAACGGGAAGACCACGAAAATTTAATCTATTAGACGATGGCAGCAACGGTTTTAATATTACTGACGATGTCAAAAAACAATTTAAGCATATTATTAAGAGTCAATTTCAAAAAAATAATCAGATTTCTTTAACTGAAACATATAACTATTTATTAAAAACTTATTATTCAGATATATATTTAGAAAACAATGAAAAAAAATACAGAGTATGGGATGCTTCAAGAATCCCAACATTTGGTCAATTTTATTATTGGTATAAAAAAAATGAAGACCCACAACTTGATATTATTTCAAGGAAAAGTATAAAGGAATATGAACTGAAACATCGTCCCTTGCTGAGTAATTCAACAAGTGAAACAGATGGTCCAGGAACTCGATTTCAAATTGATGCGACTATTGCAGATATTTATTTAGTCAGTTCATATGATAGAAACTTAATTATCGGTCGACCGATAGTGTATGCTGTGATTGATGTGTACTCGCGTTTGATGACTGGTATTTATGTTGGATTGGAGGGACCCTCATGGGTAGGTGCGATGATGGCACTTGACAATATGGCGACAAATAAAGTTAAATATTGCCAGCAGTTTGGGATTTCAATAAGTGAGAGGGAATGGCCTGCTAATCATTTACCAGAAATAATAATTGCCGATCGTGGAGAATTCGAAGGCTATTCTGTAGAAAATTTAATTAATAATTTAAATATTAAAATTGAGAACACCTCGGCGTATAGAGGGGATTTAAAAGGAATTGTAGAACGGCAGTTCCGTACTATAAATACGAAAATTAAGCATAAAACCCCTGGAGCAATTCAAAAGGAATATCGAAAAAGAGGGGATCAAGATTATCGACTGGATGCTAAACTTAACTTAAAAGAATTTACAAAGATTATAATTCATATTGTACTACAGCACAATCAAAAGATAATCGAAAAATACCCCCTTGAAAAAAGTATGATTCTTGATGGTTTAATTGCAACACCACTCAATTTATGGAATTGGGGAATTGCGAATAAAAAGGGCTGTTTACAGATAATATCAAATCAAAATGTATTTAGACTCAATGTCTTACCTAAAGGAAAAGCAAGAATTACTCGAGCAGGTATTGTTTTTAAGAAATTATTTTATGGTTCAGAAAAAGCTATTG
>JAHIQT010000008.1 GCA_018903255.1 Bacillota bacterium
GCACTTTCCGGCGGCTATTCCAGAGAAGCGGCCAATGAAAAATTAGCCAAAAATCCAAAACTGATTGCGAGTTTTTCCAGGGCATTAACCGAAGGACTCAACGCAAATCAAAGTGACGAAGAATTTAACGCCGTCTTAGATGAATCGATTCAATCGATTTATGAGGCATCGATCAAATAAAAAGCACTAAAAAGACGGAAACAAATTCTAAAAAGGGATTTGTTGCCGTCTTTTATCTATGCAAGATTACGCGTTCCAGAGCAGGTCAATATAGCCAGATCAACGATAAGACCAGGCTTATCGAAAAATTGAAACAGCCGTTCAGTAAAATGAAGCATAAGGCAGGGAGAGAAAAGTGACGAAATACCAAATCCATCCGGATTTTAAGAAATACGAAAAAATAAAAACGCCGATAGCAAAAGCACTATTGCCGCTGATGAACGGGATCATTGAAACTGCTTTTAATAAACGGCAGCCGGAGCCGGGTGTGCGGGAAAAAAGAATGATGATCCCCGGTTATCAAAGCGAACCACTGGAGTTAATAATTTATGAACCAGAAGCGGCCAAAGACCCGCTGCCCTGCCTGATTTATCTTCATGGGGGAGCCTTTGTACTGAAGTCCGCCGCTTTTCATAAGCGTCTGATGGGGGAGTATGCAAAGCAAACACCTTGCAAGGTGGTGTTTGTTGATTACCGGCTGGCACCTAAATATCCGTTCCCGATTGGCGTCGAAGATTGTTATGCTGCGCTTAATTGGATTCACCAGAACGCCGGAGAAATTGGCATTGATCCGGCTAACATTGCAGTTGGCGGGGATAGTGCCGGTGGCGCTCTGGCGGCGGCACTTTGTCTGATGGACAGAGACCGAAAAGCGCAAAAACTCTGCTTTCAGATGCTTATCTATCCGGTCACCGATGCCCGGCTTAACACCGATTCGATGAAAGAATATCGCGATACGCCGCTTTGGAATGCCAGACAAAATAAAAAAATGTGGGATCTGTATCTTGCCGATGGCTGTCCGGTGGATCGGGCTTATGCCTCGCCGATGGAAGCATCGTCGTTTTTAGACTTACCGGCAGCTTATGTTGAAGTGGCAGAGTTCGACTGTCTCCGCGATGAAGGGATTCTTTTTGCCAGGACGCTAAAAAAACATCAGGTGCCCGTTGAACTCAACCAGACGACCGGCACCATTCATGGCTTTGAAATTGCTGAAGACAGCGAGATTGTCAAACAAAGCCTGATAAGGCGGGTTGATGCGTTAAAGGAGGCGTTTGCGATTAATGAAAAAGATAGTTGAGCCGCATTCGGCGGCGATTATCATTCTCCATGAAATATACGGCCTTAATCCATTTATTAAAGCACTGAGCCGGGATTTAAAAAAACAGGGATTTGAGGTCATTTGTCCCAATCTCTTGAAGCGTGACTTTTTTACTTATGCAGAGGCACAGGAGGCTTACGCCTATTTTACCACTGAAGTGGGCTTTGACGCATATCAGTCAATTGTGAAGCTGATTGGGCAGTTAAAGAAAACCTACATGCAGGTGTTTGTCATGGGTTTCAGTGTTGGGGCAACCATCGCCTGGCGGTGCAGTGAAACCCATGACTGTGATGGTATTATTGGTTTTTACGGTTCCCGGATTCGCGATTACCTGGAGCTTGTCCCGGCGTGCCCAGTGCTCTTGCTGTTTGCGGATCAGGAGGCCTTTGATGTTGCTGCTGTCGTTCGACAAGTCCGTAAAAAACCAATGGTATCGGCCCAGTTACTTTTGGCCAGGCACGGCTATATGGATCATAATTCGACGGCCTATGACCAAAATCAGGCGCAAAAATCATGGGCCTGGATTTCGGAATTTTTCAATCAATCTTTTTCACCGGAAACTGGATTTCGGTCAGCCAGTCCGCCGCTGAGTCTTTGTTCCAGACTCCGTCAATGTAGGATTCCCGGGGATGATCGATGATTTCATAGCCATTGCGTTCGACCCATTTTAAGACAGCCTTATAGGCGTTGGGGAAACCCTCATAAGGTCCCTTGTGCAGCACGCAGGCGGCATTCTCGACCCGCTCAATGACCTTGAATTTAAGCATCTCGGAGTCTTCTTGTGCGGCGGTGACTGCTTCACAGATTTCCACATCGACATCGGTTTCCCGGTATTCGCCATCATGATAAATATTAAAACAATATTCGGGAACCGCGCAGACACAGCCGAGTCGTTCCATTTCAGCCCCCATCGGCGGAACCACCGAAAAGAGGGAGTTATAATTGGGAATGGTGGTGCGCAAAGATGCGACAATCACCTGTGGCAGTTCTTTGAGAATGACATGGTAGCCTGCGGATTCGTCATCATTTTTAACCAGATAGGATTCCACCTGAGACAGTCGTAGGGTATCCTGGGCGATTCTTTTGAGCAGTTCCAGTCGTTTTTGTAAAAGTAGATCTTTCTCCGGGGTGCCGCCCTGGATTTTTTTTATTTCGTCCAGGGTGAAGCCCATTTCCCGCAGTGCCAGAATCTGGTGAAGGAGCGGCAGCTGCTCAGAGGTATAATAGCGGTAGCCAGTAAATTTTTCAATGGTGGCCGGTTTTAAGAGACCGATTTCGTCATAGTGGCGCAATGCTTTGATGGTAACCCGGTTCATTTTTGAAAACAGACCGATTTTATAATAAATCGTAGCTTCTTTTCGTTCACATTGATAGGTATCGTTCATTTGTTTTCCTTTCTTATTCCCAGCGGAAGAATCGCATCGATAGCAGGATGCCCAGAATCAGAGCGCCAAATAAAACCAGCAGCGGTAACAAAAGATCCACTTCAAGTCCCAGCGAAGAGGCTTTGAGCAGTTTGATTCCCTGAGTCAGGGGTAGAAATCCGGCTGCAATTTGAAGCGGTTCGGGGAAGATTTCAAAGGGGATGGTGGCTCCGGATAAGAAAAGCATCGGAAAATAAACCACACTGCAAACCAGGTTGGCCATTTTAACAGTCCGGCATAGACTGGCAATCAGCAGACCCAAACTGTACATCGAAACCATCACCAGAAAATAAGATCCCACAAAGAAAAGCGGTGAACCGATCAGTTGATACCCGAAGAAGAATCGGGCAACACTGTAAATCAGCAGGGCAGAAATGATTGAAAGCAACATGTTGATCACTGCATGTGTCCATAATAACATCATTGGGCTGACCGGTGTTACAAAAAAATGCTTGAGAATTTTTTTATCCCGATAGTCGGCAATGGTCAGGGGAATTCCCATGAAGGCAGTGGCACAGATGCCCACGGCAATCAGGGCGGCAAAGGAACTTTCCACTAGGGTATAGCCGGCACCATCGGTCGCCGGGTTGTTACCCGAAATCAGGCCGATCAGCAGCATAATGCCGATTGGCATACAGACTCCAAAAAAGATTGCATCAATACTTCGCAGGGTTAGCTTGCCCTCAATTTTAAACAAGGTAAGAAATTTTTTCATCAGGCGACTCCTTCCTGCATGACCCATAGATAGGCTTCTTCCAGCCGCTGATGGGGGCTGTTTTGAATCAGCCGGGAACCGTGTCAGTCACGATCGCGTGACCCTGATTAATAATACAGACCCGGTTGCAGAGGGCTTCGACCTCATCCATGTAGTGGGACGTGAGAAAGATGGTGAGCCCTTTGTCCTTCAAATCGATCAGTACCTGCCAGACACTCCGCCGCGCTTCGGTGTCTAGTCCGGTGGTCAGTTCATCCAGAAAAATGACCTCTGGCTGGGGAAGCAGTGCTAATAGGATTGAGAGCTTTTGTTTTTCACCGCCCGAAAGTTTGGTCACCGGTTGGCGGGAGTAATGATCCAGCTTGAACTGCGCCAGTAGACTTCGGTAATCAGCAGGTTTTTGATAAAGCGCTGCCATTTCTTGGCAGATTTCACCAACCCGGATATTGCCCTGAAAGCTCGAGGATTGCAGCTGAACCCCGACCCGTTCAAAAAGATGTTTGCGGGCTTTAACCGGGTTTACGCCCAGCACTGAAACCGAGCCGCTGTCAAAGGATTTAAGACCCAGAATACAATCGATGGTGGTGGACTTGCCAGCTCCATTTGGCCCAAGTAGACCAAAGACCTCGCCCTTTTTAACCGAAAGGTTTAGGTTATTGACGGCCAGCCGGTTGCCATAGCGTTTAGTCAGATTTTTTACTTCAATACATGTTTCCATTGATACCTCCAAATTCTTACTTCAATTTGAAGTATAGTGCCTCCCCTATGGGGAGAGTCAAGAGCGGCAAGATTTTTATTTTAAAAAATTTCAGCCGCCCATCCTAGCGAATCAGAGCAGGCTAAGCACCGATCAAGAGGAAGTGTTTTTTGAATCATACAAGAGGAAGTGTTTTTTGAATTATTCTTTCCATTAAGCGAAAGCTCTGTTAAAATACAGGTGAATCATCAAACAAAAAAACAAAGGGATAAATAATTCAGCAAATCAACAATACAGCAATA
>JAHIQT010000107.1 GCA_018903255.1 Bacillota bacterium
AAGCACAGTTCCAAACAAACCTACACGACCAAATATACCAATGGCAATATTGCCGTCACGCCGGAGGCAATCAAGCTGCCGAAGCTGGGCCTGGTAGCCCTGTTTCCGAAGAAAACCAACCGGAAGCGGCTCCAGTCCCTGTTTGACGGCACCCTTACAGCGGCCGCTGAACGAGATCTTTTAAGAGCCTCCGATCATAGCGCATTCGTTCTCAAAAATCCCCAAGCTGCCGATGACCTGCTAGACGAAGCTGAAGCACGGATCAACGCCCTTACTGAATCTCCTGAGAAATTTAAGCTGGTGGATGATCCGGTTTTAGCTTCCTGGGGAATCCATTTTGTCATGGTGAACGGTTACCTTGCTTTTTATGTCATCTCAGAAGCAACACATCGCGTTATCATTGTGCGTTTTCTGTTTCAGAAAAGCAACTGGACAGCGATCCTGCGTCAAGGTTTCTCATTGCTGTAAAAATATAGCTTCGGTGCTTGCGACTAACTTATATCAATCAAGAAAGCAGGTGATTTATGAAAATAGAAAATCTAAGAACACTCTGCATTGAAGATAAAATCAAGTGGTCTCTGCATGCGATGAAGAGATTAAGAGAGCGTAAAATTTCGATTGATGATTTTATCAATGTTATCAAAGCAGGGGAGATCATCGAACCTTATCCGGATGATTATCCACACCCAAGCTGTCTGATTTTTGGGTATTCAAAAGCTAACCAACCTCTCCATGTTGTGATTGGATGTGATAAGACATATATTTACGCAATAACCGCCTATTATCCAAACCCAAAGGAATGGGAATTAGATTTAAGAACGAGAATCAGAAAGGAGACATAATTATGTGTGTGTTCTGCAAAGGAAAACTAATCCCTGCAACTACGGATTATATTGAAAAAATTGGGAATTATGTTGTGATTATTAAAAATGTACCTTGCGAAAAATGTGAGCAATGCGGTGAGGAGTATTTTTCAACTGTTGTAGCAAAAAAGATTGAATCGATTTTAAATGAAATCCAAGAAATCTCAACAGAATTGACTGTTTCGGTTATTGACTATGAACACCGAGTCGCATAGAAATGCCAAAGGACAACGGTGCCTGACATTAGTAGGCTGGTTAGCCCTTAAGAGACTGTGCCTGACACCAACTTATAAACTTTATATTTACATCTAGCGAGCAGTGGTGTATACTGGTTATCAAGACACTTCAAAGCATTGCCTTGGTAGTCTAGGAGCCGCTTAGTGTGAAAAATACCCCCTGCTCTCAAAAAAAGGTCGAACTTAATAAAGAAAAGTTAAAAAGTGAATATTTTAACTTATAGCAGAGTGATTCTGAACATCAGAAGTTAAATAACCACTGGAAATTAAAAGTTTGAAAGCTTGTTTGATCGCCTTAGATTTTTGCTGATCCTTCATTTCCTGAGGCATATCAATCTTGTATAAATCGCAAGGATTAAACGATTCTCCTGTAGTCAACATATGATAGATTGCAGTAAGAATCATTCTGGCAATGGCAACAATGGCTCTTTTTTTACCACGCCGTTTAAAGATACGTTCATATTTTATTCTGTAGTAAGGTAAATCCCTGGATTTCACGGCTGCATGGGCACATTGTACCAATGCAGGTTTCAGGTAGACACCTGCACGTGTAATTCGAACCGATTTCTTCTTGCCGGCAGATTCATTGTTTCCGGGCGTTAATCCCGCCCAGGAGCATAAACGTTTAGAAGAGCTGAATTGTGTCATATCGGTGCCAATCTTGGAGATGATGGTAATCGCAGAACTGTGCTTCACTCCGGGAATGGTGCTGAGTAAAGTGTTGTCCGTCAAATTATAAGCACCACCATCCGACATTTTAATTTAACCAAAATAGCGGGAACCAAGGTTAACAAGGCACATTGTAAACACCTGATTCGGCAGGTTAAATAAACAGCGTTATTAACGGAGCAAATTAAATGATCTAAAAAAGCAGGTTTCCCTGCTTTTTATCAGATAGCGAGATGGGATTTAAGGGCTTTTAAAGCACAGATGATGCTGATGGCATCGGGTTCTGATAAATCCGGATTGTTGATGGTCAGCTGTTCCAGATTCCAAAAGGTATCGTTCAAAGCGGCAAGCGGGGTCGCTACCCCCAGATCCGGGATGCATAAAAAGTGGCCGTGGGTATAGGTGCCGCAAATGATATGAAAAGAGCTGTTTCGGGCGGTCACGGTCAGCTCATAGGGATCAACTTCGGTGATCAGTCGGACCTGTCCTTTCCAGGAAGCTTTCCCTGACAGGTTTTTGGAACAACAGTAATCAAAAGTCATGGCTGCCCTCCTAAAGCTCGGTATCGTTAATGGCCTGCATTACGATATCGGCATCAATAGTGACCGCTTTATGGCTTTCGCCGATCAGCAGACTGGCGTTGCAGAACTTGTTGATCATCCGCGGGGTTCCGTCGGCTGCGTTAAGAATAGCCTGAAGGGCATTTTCTTCAAAAACAGGCTGATGGCAGCCGGCACCTTTTAGTTTATCGATCACATAGGTTCGACCTTCCTCCCCGCTTAAGCCGCCCAGATCATAGTTCATGACAAGGCGCTGGCGGAGGGGTTCATGAATCCCCAGGCGCAGGGTTGAATTAAGGGCCGGCAGGCCGGCCAGCAGGATGGCGGCCCGATCTCTTGAATCCATCTCAAAGTTGAAGAGAATCTTCAGATCATTTAAGATGGCACTGTTGATATGGTTGGCTTCATCAATGATGATGACCGGTGTTTTGCGCTTTTCAATGGCAAGACGGGAAATTTCCTCCTGAATAATCCGGAAATTATCGGGTTTCCGATAAGATGGTTGGGCCCCGAATTCGCTCGCCAGATGGCGATAGAAG
>JAHIQT010000108.1 GCA_018903255.1 Bacillota bacterium
TGGAAATTGAAACCCTGAAATGGCTGATCGAAGTGGTTCAGGCAGCGGTAGAAACGCCGTTATGTATCGATAGTCCCAATCCCCGGGCGATTGAGGCAGTGTTTCAATATGCCAATAAACCAGGGCTGCTTAATTCGATCTCAGAAGAAGGGGACAAGTGCGCGGTGCTGTTACCGCTGCTGGCTGGCAACAGCTGGGAGGTGGTGGGGTTGACCTGCGACAACAGCGGGATCCCCTGTGATCTGGAAACCAAGCTTAAAATCACCGGCAGCATGGTCGAAAAAGCGGATAAATTTGGCATCACCCCGGATCGGATCCATATTGATCCCTGTGTGATGGCGCTGTCGACGGAAAACAATTCATTGCTGAATCTGGAAGCAGAGATCCGGGCGATCAAGGCCCGCTATCCGACCATCCATGTGACCGGTGCCATCAGTAATATCTCCTTTGGTTTGCCGCTGCGGCCGTTGCTCAACAAAACCGCCATGGCCTTTGCCATTGCCGCGGGAATGGACTCGGCGGTCCTGGACCCACTGAACCGGGACATGATGGGTACCATCTTTGCCACCTATGCCCTGTTGGGTCAGGATAAGCATTGTCGCAAGTACAGCAAGGCCTACCGGGCCGGAGTGATTGGGCCGGTGGGGAAGTAACTGCTAATTGATTAAGACACAAACAAGCCCCTTGCGGCCAAACGATGATCTGGTGGTAGGGGGCTTGTTTTTTTCGGCTGTTAAGAACAGGGCTGGGTAGCGAGTGTTTTTCTCAGTCGATCCTGCAGCCGGGAGGGCCAGGGGCGTTGGCTGAGGGCGGATCAAACCGCGGGATCAGCAGCGGCTTTTTTAAAAACGCCGATCAGCAAGGCGATAAAAACCATCCAGGGGATTAGTGACAACAGCGAGAAGATCATCCCGACCAGACCCGCCGATGAGGGGACGATCATCAGCACGCCGGAAGCCAGACCCCAGTACCCAATTGATTTTTTAAAACGTGGGCTGCGAAGGAACGTAGTCGCAAATAGCAACAAGCCGATGGCGTTGAGAACATAGTAAGTATTGAAAGCGGTGCCGGTATAGCCGGCCATCACCGCTTCACCGGCGGCCAGATAAAGGGACTGGTCCGGGGGCAGCGCCTGGGCATAGAGATTGCTCAGGGTCAGCATTTCAAAGGCTGGGTTGGAAGGATAGTAACAGGCAATTCCGATCAGGCCGAGGACGAGGGCCAGCAGCACCGGCACCGGTTTTTCCCGGCACAACAGCGCCGCGATGGCCAGATAAATGATCATCAGTATCGCATTGTTGAAGAGGTAAATAAAATCCAGGCTCAACAGCCCTAAAAAGGGCTGCCGCTGAAAAAGATCAAAAAATCCGGTCACCGTGTCCGGCGGCGGCGCAATCACAAAGACCACAATTTGCAGTGGGATCAGCAACAGCATTACCAGGGCTAAAATCCGGGCCAGGGCAAACAGTGGTCGAAAGTTTAGGTGAAAATCAGGGTTCATCAGGCACACCTCGCTTATCAGATTAATCTGCTTTCATTTTAACAGGTTCTGGGGAGGATCGCACCAAAAAAATAACTCAGGTGAGCAAGTGGTGCGATGTTGCTGGGGGATTAAGACGCATAAATTAAAAATGGGGCCGAATTGTTAGATGGTACAGAGGTTTTTAAGGAACTTTAGAAGAAAACTCTGAATTTAGATTTAATTTTGCAGGATTATGTGCGCTGTATTGACAATGCACAGGAAATGATCTATAATTAATTATCAAATACGAAAGGGGTGTTCAAAATGGCAACCACAAATGTCACGATTCGAATGGATGAGGAGTTAAAAAAGCAAGCTGAGGAATTATTTTCAGACTTGGGTTTATCGATGACAGCGGCGTTAATTGCCTTTACAAAGCAGTCCGTCCGGGAACAGCGAATACCGTTTGTGCTCTCCCGTAATGTGCCAAATGCTGAAACAATCGCCGCCATCGAGGAAGTCGAAAAAATGAAATTGTCGCCCCAAGACTATCGGGGTTTTGACGATGTCGATGAGATGATGACTGAGCTATTAAAATGAACTATACAGTTAAACCCACGTCAAAGTTTCAAAAAGATCTGAAAAAGATTCAAAGGCGCGGTTACAATCTGGCCTTGCTGACAGAAGTAATTAAAATGATCGCAAGTTGTGAAGAATTACCGGCAAAATATCGGGATCATCCCCTGATTGGTAATTACGGAAGCTGCAGAGAATGTCATATCACTCCTGATTGGTTACTGATTTACGAACAGAGCGAAAATGACCTGATTTTATACTTAACACGAACGGGAACTCACAGCGATTTATTCTAACAATTGTGACGTTCCTCCCTAAAAACAGAAATGCTAAAACGACACCGCGTCGACATCCCGCGGTGTCGTTTTAGTTACGCCAAGATTTTGTCCATCCCGCCCCAAACCGCCACTGTTTTTCTTGACAAACCCGGCCCGGATGGGGTTTAATGTTAAACAACGACAAAATCCGGGAGGTTTGACAGATGGAGGCATTTTTAAGACTTGAGGGCAAGGCCAGGGAGGATTTCTACCAGGCCAAATACGATTATTACCGGCGTTTTAATCTGGGCGTCTTGTTTGCCTCGGCCTTGATGTTCTTTAGTCTGCTGGTGCCGGACTGGCAAGTTTATGAGCAGTTTACCTGGCGCTTGTTGGTGATCCGCAGCATGGTGGTGATTCCTCTGGCGGTGGTGGTACTGGTCTATCGCCAGACCAGTAATTACCGGATCATGTCAGTCGTTTCACTGCTGATGGTTCATGCGATGATCTGGGGCAACATCTGGGCTGGTTCCTATGGGGCTGATCAATCCTATGTTAATGAAGGTTTTCTGATCATGAGTTTTATTCTGTTGCTGGCTTCCTTCAGTGCACCGCCGTTATATGCCATGGTAGCCCAGCTGGGACTGATCGGCAATATTCTGCTGGCCGACCAGCTCTATCATTATTCCAATCTCGATGTGATCCTGTCCTTCAACATTCAGGTGATTATTCTCCTGGCCCTGGTCGATCTGATCGTCACTGGGTTTTATTATGATCATTATATCACCCAACGAAAACTGGAATTTGCGCTGTTCCACGATCCTTTGACCCAGGTGTTCAACCGTCGGCAGCTTCATAAGATCATGGGGGCGGGCCACGATCTGTCCTTTATGAGCCCTGACATCGCCATTGTGATCATGGATGTGGATCATTTTAAGCTGGTCAACGACAACTATGGCCACGATGAGGGCGACCGGATTCTGCAGTTTGTGGCCGACTGCATCCGCCATAGTCTGCGGGGGCCGGATCTGGTGATTCGCTGGGGTGGCGAGGAGTTTGTCGCGATACTGTTTGACTGTCAGCGCGATCAGGCCAGCCTGGTGGCTGAGCGGATCCGCAGCTCGGTGGAAAAGTCGGTTAATGGCGTGTGCAAGATCACCATTTCGTTGGGGGTGGCCATCTATGAGGGGGGCGACTGCTTCGAAACCATCAAAAAAGCCGACCAGGCCCTCTTTGTCGCCAAGCGCAACGGCCGCAACCAGGTGGTTAGTTACGAGGATCTGGATCAGGATACGCTGGATTTGGACGGATACAACCGGCGCGCCGACGCCTGAAGGTGCGAGAGGCACCTTAACTAAACAATTATTCTTGACAGCCCCGTTCGGATAGGGTTAAATAATCAGTAACAAAGAAAACAAGGAGGCCGACATGGGAAGAATCTCAGGTAAACCACTATCACCACCAACCGTCTCATCGCAGAAGTAGCGTTGAGACAATAAAAAGACCCTGTTCTCCAATGGCTGATTCTGCGATTGCTATAATCATTGGTGTTAGCATCATACATCTTTGCATAAGTATTTATAGAAAGCGAGAACAGTCGTGAAATCAAAATTAATGTTTATTCTGGCGATGGTCATTTTCGGAACCATCGGCATTTTTGTGCGGTATATCAACCTCGAATCCAGTGAAATCGCTTTGCTCAGAGGCCTGATCGGCAGTCTTTTTCTGCTGCTGATCAGCCTCATCCGCCGGGAGAGAATTGCTTTTACCAGCGTCCGTGAAAACCTCTTGCCCTTGGTATTTTCAGGCGGTGTCCTGGCCGGCAATTGGATCTTTTTGTTTGAAGCCTTCAAGCATACCACCATTGCCAATGCCACGCTGAGCTATTATATGGCACCCGTCTTTGTCATTGCCCTGTCACCATTGGTGCTGAAGGAAAAAATCATCCCCCGCAAGGTTATTTGTCTGGCGGCAGCCCTGGTCGGGATGTTGCTGATCTTAAAAGGCAGCAGCCAGAGCGGTACCGCGGGTAATGATCTGCTGGGCATTGCCTGGGGGATTGCCGCGGCGGCCTGTTATGCCAGCCTGATGCTGACCAATAAGTTCATTAAAAACATGAACGGCATGGCCACCACCTTGCTACAGCTGACCATCGCCACGGTGGTGCTATTTTGCTATGTTAATCTTAGCGGCAGCATCACTTTTTCCGGTCTCACTCCGGTGGCGGTGATGGCCGTGATGGCCTTGGGTCTGGTGCATACCGGACTGGGCTTCTTTCTCTTCTTTACCGGCATGAAAGGGCTTAACGGTCAGAGCATCGCCACCCTCAGCTATATCGACCCGATCACTGCGCTGCTGGCGTCATTTTTGATTTTTGGTGAAGCCATGAACGGGGTCCAGATGCTGGGAGCCGTGCTGTTATTAGGGGCCACTTTCCTGGGGGAATATAAAACCGCGAAGCAGCTGGAACTAGTCGGCGACGAGCAGATTTAATTATCAATCAATCTTTTACCAGAAACGCCATTCAGTTTAGTGAATGGCGTTTCTTTTTTATGGGGAGGGGCGGTTTTGCTAAAGCCTTACTGATAGCGGATGGCTTTCTGGTTGCAGCTTTCCTGACACTTCAGGCAAACCAGGCAATCACTCTGATGAATCTGATGTTTCGTCTGTTTTTCGATGGCTCCCGCCGGACAGGCTTTTTGACAGGCCCCGCAATTGTTGCATTTTTCCGGGTCGATGACCATAGCGTGGCGAGCTTTCATGCTGGAGAGACTTAAGATCGTCCCGTAGGGACATAAAAAGCGATGCCACAACTCGGCCGGAAAGAAAAGAGTCAGGATGATGCCGCCGGCAAAGAGCAGGGGCAGAATCGGCAGTTTTTTACCGGTCAGCATCACAAAGACAAAGACCAGGAAAAACAGCAACAGCACTACCAGGCGCAGCCAGGGTTTTGACAGCCAGTGGGGAATCTTAAAACTCTTTAAATGGATTTTCTTTTTCACAAAGGTGAACCCTTCCATCGCTGTATTGATTGGACAGATCCAGCCACAGTAAAGACGGCTCCAGAACAAAGAAGCCAGCACACCCAACACAAAAATACCCATCCACAACTGCATCTTACCGGTCACCAGCAGGGCCATGAACAAGCCCAGAAAAGCTATCTGGATGACCCGGCGCCACACGGTTGTCATTGCTTGTCCGGATGATAAAAAGCCGGACCGGGGGCTTTGATCACAAAAATTTCCAGAATCTCGGGATCGAGGTTATTGACATTCATTTTGATGTGGTAGGGAATATTGATGATCTGTCCGGCTTCATAACGGTGTGGTTCCTGATCATCCAGCTGCAGGGTAACCGCCCCCTTAATGACGATCATATAGACATTGGAATTGGAATAATGCTCCTTCAAGCCTTCGCCTTCCGGGAAAATCATGTGGTTGATCATCACTGGTTGGTCATCAATAATTTTTTCAATCTTTTTTTCATTGCCATTGGAAAATGTATAAGTTTTTTCTAACATCGTAATCTCCTTTTCGTTCAAGATATAATCTAGTATAATCGATAAATAAAAGAAAAGGTGTTACCATGGTAACACAAGGAGATAAAAAATGAAGAATGATGATCTATTACACTTATTGACCAGTGCATATTTTTTTAATAGCTTTTGTGAAGCTGAGCTGGCAGAAATAATCCGCTCGCCCGAAACGACGGTAAATCATTTCCACAAGGATCAGGTAATCCATTTAAAAAATGAACCCTGTCATCGGATGGACGTGATTCTTTCGGGCCGGGTGGCGGTTTTGAATCTCGATGAAAACGGCAATATGCTCACTGTCAACGTCTTTCGGGTCGGGGAAAGCGTTGGCGAAAATCTGCTCTTTGCAGTCAACAACGGCTATCCAATGACGGTGGTAGCTTTCACCGAGGTGACGCTGCTACAGCTGGAGCGGGAGCTGGTGGTGGCCCTCTGCCAAAAAAATGCTGATTTTCTCAAGGGACTGATGCAGTCCATTTCTCAAAAGACAATGATTCTGACAGATAAGCTGACGGTGATTTCCTTAAAAACAGTTCGCCAGCGGATTAACGATTACCTCAGTCATCAATACCAGTTGCAGAAAACATTGGTGATCACCTTAGGCTGCTCCAAAAAAGAATTGGCGGAACGGCTGGGCGTGCAGCGAACGTCCCTGAGCCGGGAACTGGCCAAAATGAAAAAAGCGGGTTTGCTGGATTATGACGCTAAAACCATTACGATTAAAGCGGCGTTTTTTAGACCCAATTGAAGATGTAGTGTCAGGCACTCAACAGATAAGGCAGTTCCAACCATCAGCAGATGTTGGTTATAGACAGATTTCAAAAATGGTAGTACAATAAGCATACAATAATGATGCTTTAATGCTATCAAATGAGGTGAGTGTGATGATTAATATTAAACCGTCAGCGGCGATTCGTAAAAATTACAATGAAATTGCAGAACTTTGTAAGCAATCAGGAGAACCGGTTTATCTGACCAAAAACGGCGAGGGTGATCTCGTGGTGATGGATATCGAAACCTTTGCCAGAAGGGAGAGCATGCTTCATCTGCGGGAAAATCTGCTTGCTGCTGAGGAAGGCCGAAACAGTGGCAAACCTGGATATTCGGTGGACGAGGTATCGGCGATGATGAAGACGGCCCTTCAGGAGGTATTGGATGGACACCGAAAGTAAGCAATATGAAGTCGTTATTTCAGATGAAGCGACTCAGATGCTGCTGTCCCATGTGCGCTTTCTTGCTCAAGTCAACGAATCGGCAGCGATACGGTTAATCAACGCTTTTCAGGAAAGCGCTTCGTCATTGTCCCAGTTTCCGGAGCGGAATCCGTGGCTGGTTGATCCACTTATGCCAAAGGGTAAATATCGGAAGTTACTGCTAGAGAAACGGTATTTGCTGATTTACCAGATCAAAGGAACGTTTGTGCATGTTGATGCGGTTGTCGATACACGCCAGGAATATGGTTGGTTGCTATAGCATAAAAGAAACTGCTCGGTATCCATTGATCTAAAAATTAAAAGCTATTTCAATCCTGGGCTATCATGATCTGGTCGCCGTGACTTGATTCTTTCTAGGATCCGTGATGTAATAGATTCAAAGAAACTAGGAAATACATCGAAAGTGAGGCGGTTTAGATGTCAAGAGGAACCATTTTAGAACGCAAAACCATTCATATTTCCGGTAAACGGCAAATTACGATCCCTCAAAAATATTTTGAAGCCCTGGGATTTGGTAAAGAGGCAGAATGTATTCTGCAAAAAAATATGATCTTAATCAAACCGGTCCGAGAAAATACCAGTGGAGAGTTTGCTGAGGAGATTTTGGCGGACTTAATAGCCCAGGGGTTTCAGGGTGAATTGCTGCTTCAAAAATTCAAAGAAGAACAGAAAAAAGTCCGGCCCGCAGTTGAAAAAATGTTGGAAATGGCAACTGAAGCGGCAAAAGGAAATGGCGAATTTTTCAGCTATGATGAAATTTTCAGTGAGCAGGAATAATCATGGCGAAACTTATTATCCTGCCACCGGCCGCCCGATTTCTGAAAAAATAAAAGATAAACGGCTCAAACTGGCATTTTTCAGTCCCAGTTAACCACAGTTGTTCAAACGATGAAAATTCACGACCATAAACCGGAATGTCTTTTCAGGCTGATGCTGCCTCGGACGATATCAAAGTACAGCCAGTTGATGATGATCTTTTTGACTTTTGGGAAGAACACTAGCAATAAAAACGAAATAACCGATCAGCTAATACCAGCGAGAGAGCCGGGATTGGCTGCTTTTTTGATGGGGTTATTTTTACTGGCGGTACGCTGGTAGAGATAGCGTTTTAATTCACTTTAATAAAGATCTATTGCGCATTTTTAGTGGATGAGTTAAAATGAATATGTCAGATTTGACAATATAGTCGGTCTGAGCAATGATGAATATTGCAAACAATGCTTGAAAACTTATGCACCCTGACACCAACTTATAAACTTACTTAAGAAAACAACCTTAGTTGGTAGCCCAAGTCAAATCCTGCGGCGAAACTCAGTTTCAGATTAAATCAAGCATGATCAATAATCCAGTCAAGCCGTTGCCGATCGTCAAATTGACCAGCCGCCAGACTGACACTGACATAAATTGGCGATTAGTATTGAAAAAATGGCCGCATCATCTACAGATTAGATCTGATGTGCCAATTAAATTAGTATTTTTTTAATTGAAATAACGATCTAAAGTGATTAACAAAATATTGTTTTTTCCCACTGCTTCGAAAAATCGTTATCATGGACGTTCGGGGGATGCGATGATCCCTTTAAGTCAGGATAAAATTGATGCCATTCGCAACCTACAGCAAATCGACTGGTCGAGTCAGATCATTGAAAAAAGGTGTAGTCCCGTGATTTGTAGTAGAATTATTTCACATTTAAAATGTAATAAAGCGATAAGGTGAACGAACACTATTTATTTTAGGGGTGAGGACAATATGATTATTATAGAGACTACCCGTTTATACTTGCGTAAAATTCAGACTGATGATTATAACGCCATCTGCTCAATTTTGCAGGATATAAATGTCATGTACGCATGGGAACACGCTTTTTCTGATGAAGAAGTATTTGAATGGATTGATGAAAATATTATGAGATATGATAGAGATGGTTATAGTTATTGGGCTGTTATAAAGAAAGACACGAATCAACTTATTGGTGTAACTGGTTTAATTTCAGAGCAGGCAGACGATGAAAAATATGTTGGTATCGGCTATATCTATAACAAATCATCATGGAAGTTTGGTTATGCTCTTGAAGGAGCAGCAGCTTGCGTTGAATATGCTTTTGAAACATTACATCTTGATGAAGTTACTGCTCAAATCAGACCTAACAATTTATCTTCACGCAAGGTCGCTGAAAAACTTGGCATGACAATCAAAAAAGAATTTGTTAGAAATTTCAAGGGTAAGGAGATGAAACATTTTCTTTACAGCCGAACGTTATAACCGTAATGCGAACCTAACACCTTATGTACCTGACACCAGTTTACAAACTTATTCGGATTAAATCAGACGCGATTGATAATCCAATCAAGCAATTGCCGATCATCAATGTGTCCAGCGGCCAGTCCGATACCTAACAATTAGCTGTTACTAATAAGTCATACAACAATTCTCACAACAAAGGAGAAAACCCAATGAAACCTGAAAAACTCAGCGAAATCATCAGCGGTGGCGAAGGCCTGTCCGTGGAATTCAAACAAAGCCGAACCAAATTAAATCGGGATGTGTTCGAAACCGTCGGTGCTTTCTTAAACCGCAACGGCGGTCATCTGTTTCTGGGGGTTGATGATCAGGGTGGGATTGTCGGGATCGAACCTGATGCCATTGAAAAGTTAAAAATGGATTTTGTCACTGCCATGAATAATCCGCTGAAAATTTGCCCGACCTTTTATCTGACCATTGAAGCCATTGAAATGGAAGGCAAAACGATCTTTCATATTCTGGTTCCCGAGAGCTCCCAGGTGCATCGCTGCAATGGCCGGATTTTTGACCGGAACGAAGATGGAGATCTGGATATTACGGACAACACCAATCTGGTGGCTGGTTTGTATAACCGCAAGCAGGGGTCTTACACTGAAAATCGCATCTTTCCTTATGCGGAGCTATCTGAGCTTAACCCCGATTTGCTGATCCGGGCCAGGAAAATGGCAGCCAACGAACGGGCCGATCATCCCTGGAAAACCATGAACGATCTGGAGCTGCTAAAAAGCGCCGGCCTTTATTTAAAAGACCCCCAAAGCGACAAAGAGGGAATTACCCTGGCCGGGATTCTGATCTTCGGGAAACCAGAGCTGATCCTGGCGGCCTTGCCCCATCACCGCACCGATGCCCTGCTGCGCAAAGTCAATCTGGATCGTTACGACGACCGCGATGATATCCGGGTGAATCTGCTGGAGAGTTATGAACGGCTGATGCAGTTTATCAACAAACACCTCAACGACACCTTTTATCTGGAAGGGGATCGGCGGATTAGCCTGCGGGACAAGCTGTTTAGAGAGGTGGTTTCCAACCTGCTGATTCACCGGGAATTTACCAATCCCTTTCCGGCCAAGCTGATCATTGAAAAGGATCGGGTGGTGACAGAAAATAGCAATAAGCCCCACGGCAATGGCATCATTGATCCCGATAATTTTTCGCCCTTCCCCAAGAATCCCACCATTGCCCGGTTGTTTAAGGAGATCGGTCTGGTAGATGAATTGGGATCTGGCATCCGAAACACCTATAAATACAGTAAAATCTATTCCGGCGCCGAGCCGATATTTACGGAGGGGGATGTGTTCCGAACGATTATACCCTTGACCATGCAAGTTAGTGACCAAGCTACCATGCAAGCTACCATGCAAGCTACCATGCAAGCTACCATGCAAGCTACACCTCAAGCTACCATGCAAACTGATGAAGAAATTTATAGACTGTTGGAATATTGCAAAATCCCCCGAACACGAAGTGAAATACAGAAATATTTGAAGTTCAACAACCGCGATCATTTCAGAAAAAACATTCTCAACCCGTTAATCAAAGGTGGCCTTTTAAAATTGACCATTCCAGATAAACCGACCAGTCCCAAACAAAAGTATTTTTCATAAACTAATACTTCGGCCAGTAAACTTATGCACCTGACACCAACTTATGCTTAAGCTGGGAAGTCTGGCGGAAAACTAGAAAAGCCAGATATTCGAGAGTTTCGAATACCTGGCTCAGAATAGGCAGACGTGGCGATGCTTATCAGGTCTAAATTTTCAAATAAAGGTTTCAAGCAAAAAATGATCGTCCTTCAGAATCAACCGGAGGGCGACCAGATCGTCATTGATTATGCCGCGGCGTGATGAAAGTCGATTACTGAAATTTCGCTAGCCAGTGTTTTGGCGGCATTGACAATGGCTTCGAGGGTTTCCATGGTTTGGTCGCTAAAATATTTTTCGCCGCACTGTTCGCATTCCTGACAGGGAACATTTTTGATAATGATCAGACAGTCTTTATAATTGACGACATGGGTCGTCGTGCTGTCAAAAAAATCACCTTTGCAATAAAAGCACATGTTATGACTCCTTTCTGGTTTTCAAATCAGCTTCAAATTTCAGGATGTTGCGATAATAAGCGGTTATTATATAGATAAATTCAAAATCGTAACCGACGACGAGATGTAGCGTCGCGCCGTTGATCGTTGAGCCGAAGACAAGGCAACTTGGATGGGGATAGTCCTCCGGATAATCTTCAATGATTTCACCGGTGCGGATGCAATTCAGCACATCATGGCGGCTGATATCGCGCTCCTGGATACGCTGTGCGACATGAGCAGTCCATTGAATTTTACGTTTTAGAACACAATTATTTAACTCGATAATATTCATGGCTTCTCATAAAACCTTTCCGAACTTTGTTACTCTGATTATAACAGTAGTTGAGCGGGAAATAAACAATTAATATCACTGAAACTGGCTGAACTCAATCAGGACATAGCGGGGGGCATTGTTTTTTAAAATAATGGCAGCGCCATTTTCATCGACAAGCCGGGCAACCTTGGAAGAATTCTGTTTGGCTTCGGTAATGGATACTAAATTTTTAGTATTGATTTGCATGAAAAGAACCTCCTGGTCTTTGCTTTATTGTGCTACAATTTTAGGATAAATAAAACCTAAAATATAGTGCGTTGGGAGTCCAGAAGCCGATGCTAATTTACACCTTGCCTTGGCGAAGATTTGCACAGGAGTATATGAAGAAAATATTTATGGCTGATGAATTAGAGGAAGCCTCAGTTATCCGGAATTTTCGGATAACTGCATCAGACGTAAAAAACTACAATACCAAGCATCATATACTTATCGGCGATTAATGCGGTTGGTTATAAAGTGAATTCTGAATAGGCCGTTCAATTTCGGAAATGGGCGACTGAAATCGTTAAGGAATTTACCATCAAAGCTTATGTGATGGCCGATGAGCAGAATGATTAAGTGGAGGAGAAAAGGAGTATCGCGTGTAGGATTGGTGATAGCTGTAACATTGTGGCAGTGTCAGCAATACAAAACTTATTAGTTCTAATTTGAAAGGAGACCGAGAATGAATAAAAATAATCCGCTTGAGAATGCTGAGCTGACAAGCCTGCCAAACATTGGAAAAGAAATGAAAAAGCAGCTTAATGCGATTGGGATCAATACGCCCGAGGATCTGGTTGCAACAGGAAGCCGGGAAGCCTGGCTAAGGATCAGAGTCATTGATTCATCGGCCTGTTATAATCGACTTTGCGGGTTAGAGGGAGCAATTCAGGGAATTCGCTGGCATTATTTAGATGACAATCTGAAAAGAGAATTGAAATCTTTTTATGAAGCCAATCGTTAACTGAAAAGTTGATGAAACCCTGTGCTTAACACAAAGTATTGCAAACATTGAAACAAAGGACAAAGCGATGAGTAAACTCGTCGTCATTGATACGGAAACGACTTGGGGTGATGCGGTTATGTCGGTTGGAATTGTCATCGCCGATGCTGTGACCTTCGAGTTGATTGACAAATGATATTACATTCTCACACCCTTCAAGGATCATGGCGGGATGTACACATAGGCACTGTTTAAAATCAAAATCATAAATCGATAGATTAAAAATGATAATCAAAAAGGGGAAACAAAAAATGTCAAAAATTAAAAAGTCTAGTAAACACATACCAGGGAAAGAAGCCGTTGTATTGTCGCTGATACTGCTAGCTTTATTTGTATTTTCAGGTTGTAGTGCACTTGGTGTCCTAAATAAACCGGATTTTGAAGGATATACTTGGATTGAAGTCGATGGTGGCGATCTGTCGGGTCATCGAGAGCCCAATGTTGTCGTTGATATTGGTTTTGGTGATCGCGAGTATTATGCTTTTACCAATGAATATGGGCAATTGATTAAGGTCACGGCGGCAAAAATTATTTTGCAGGATGAGGATAAGGAACCAGTCCTGGCAACAGGACGATATTATCCTGATGAGGCAAAGGTTCCCGGTACTGAAAGTCCAACCCTTGATGAGGGTCATATCATCGCTGATTCGCTTGGCGGAGTTGCCAATGCTTATAATATCACACCGCAAGATAGCACCCTGAATCGACATGGTGATCAAGCATATATGGAAAAGGTGATTCGCGATGCCGGTGGTTGCAGCAATTTTACGGCGGTGATCACCTATCCGTCGACCACAACCCAGATCCCCAGTCATTATAGTTATACCTACACCTTGATGGGGAAGGTGATTAATGATGAATTTGATAATGTTAATCCCGATGAAGTGAATCAATCACTTGGGCTTACCACTCCAAATGGACAGGACAGCGCTGGTGTCAGTATTAGCGCACTGGATAAAAAAGCCGAATATATTATCATTAAAAATTCGAGTGCAAAAGCGGTTGACCTTTCCGGATGGAAAATTGTCTCGGTTTTAGGTAATCAGTCGTTTACCTTTCCAGCCTTTAGTCTGGCGGCAGGTGCCACGGTTAAGGTTGGCGATTCAGCAAATAATTCAGGTATTAATTTTCATTGGCTTGATGGCGGCGGTACCTGGAACAACAGCAAGAGTGATCCGGCGGAGTTGTATGATAGCGCTGGCAAACTTGTTGATGTCTATAATGATTAAATAGACCTTGGTGAGGATATCAACAAGCAGGAAAACAATCAAACCAATGTCTGATACGAAGTATAAGCAATATAAATTGTAAAATAAAATTAGATCGAAAGAAGGTGTGGCTATGCGAGAAACACATTTAATTCAAAACCGGCAGACTTGTAAGCTCGGATTGATCATTGTCATTCGGCAGCTTTTTCCGCAAGAATTACTTAAAACCGCTTATTCAATTATGGAAGGCGTGTTTTGCCGCTTTGCTGATTCCGCAATTTCAATCAGAGAAGTCTATCAGATTGAAAAGAAACTAAAAGAATGGATTATGAGAAATCCTGATATTGACTTTTTGAAGCATGAGGGCGGCTACTACTTTTATCGGGTTGATGACTATGTTGTTAAAATGATTTATCCCTGTGAAACAAACGTTAAAAATATCGATCCTTTCTGTGTGATGCCTTATGCAGACGGTTTTATTGTTGACTTTGGAGACATTGATCGCGATTGTAGCACCTCGTTGATACCGCCGGATAAACTCTCGGCCATGTATGAGAAGACGCAAAAGTGGTTAAAAAATATAAATGTCGAGTTGCTTAATGATGTTAATGACTTTGTCATCAGCAGTGCCAGCCTGAAGCTGCTGGGGATGGCCGAAGCCCTGCATGAAAAGGAAATATCCGATATTGCCGTGATGATTCTGCAACAGCAGCGGTCGCTACGGGTACTGTTGATTTCAGGGCCATCTTCTTCAGGGAAGACGACGTTTGCGCAACGGTTATCAACTCAGTTGAGTGTGAACGGATTAAAGCCGGTTACGCTTTCCATGGATGATTATTTTGTGAACATTGAAGTGACGCCACTGACTGAGGACGGCAAGCCAGATTTCGACTGCCTGGAAGCTTTGGATCTTCCCTATTTGCAGCAGCAGCTCGTCGATCTAATCAATGGAAAAACGATTGAAACGCCGATCTATGATTTTAAAACCGGCCATCGTTCCAACCAAACAAGGCGAATGCGCGTTGGACACGATGAAATACTTGTCGTCGAAGGAATCCATGCTTTGAATCCGGTATTGTTTTTGGGTATCAACCGGAACATGCTGTTTAAAGTCTACCTCAGCTCACTGTTTCAATTAAATTTCAACTTGGAAAACAGAGTGCCGAGTTCTGAAGTACGGCTGATCAGACGAATCGTCAGAGGCGATCAGTTCCGCGGTACCCACCCCGAAGATACCCTGGATCAGTGGGAAAATGTTCGCCGCGGGGAGTATAAAAACGTGTTTAAATTCCAGGAAGAATCGGACGTGATGTTTAATTCGAGCCTTCTTTACGAATTAAATGCCATGAGGCCTTTGGCTGAAGCATCCTTAAATAAAATTGATGATCACAGCCCCTATGCCAAGACAAGGGATCGGCTGCTTAATATTTTATCCTTCTGTGAGCCAATGAATACAGAGAAAGTCCCTTTTAATTCAATACTGCGTGAATTCATCGGCGGCAGCATCTATTTTGACTAATGGCATTGTAAAACCACAAAAACCATCTAAAGGGAGAAGAGTAATGATGAATGTAATTGTTTTTTTAGTAGCAGGATTTGAAGAAGTGGAAGCCTTAACGGTTGTCGATTATTTGCGAAGAATCAAGTCGATTCGGGTTGATATGGTGGCCATCGGCGACAGTCTGATGGTTTCAGGAAGCCATCAGATCGCGGTAAAAGCGGATCACCACATTGATGATCTGCAAAACCTTGACGCCTACGCGGCGGTTGTTATTCCTGGTGGGATGCCCGGAGCAGCGAATCTAAGAGACGATCCTCGGGTTATTAAAATTGTCAAGGACATGGCTGCCGCCGGGAAATTGGTGGCGGCGATCTGTGCCGGACCGATTGTTCTAGCCAAAGCCGAGCTCATCGCTGGCAAAAAAGTGACTTCTTACCCCGGTTTTGAAGCGGATCTTGTTGATTCGACTTATCTACAAGATGCGGTCGTTCGGGATGGCAACCTGATCACCTCCCGGGGTCCAGGAAAAGCAGTCGATTTTGCCCTGGAACTGGTGACGGTTTTAGCCGGCGCGAAAGAGGCCGAGACACTGCGCAAAAATATCCTCTATGACAAACTCACGTAGCTTAAAAATAACTTAAAAGGCTTCAATTGGAGTATTGACAATTGGCTGAAAAGGTGGTATAAAATAACCATAGTTAGCACTCGATAGATGAGAGTGCTAACAAAATTATAAGATGTAAAGGAGTGGTTTATGATGACAGCACTGATTCCGTTTAACAGAAAAAGAAATGATTTGATGAATACCGGTTTTGATGATTTTCAAAATATGCTTGACGACTTTTTTGCAGAAGGGTGGCCAATGCGAAGAAGTTTAGCTGGTGATACCTTCAAAATTGATCTTCAGGATAATGAAAAAGAATATATCGTTGAAGCAGAACTCCCGGGTATTCAGAAGGATGAGATCAATCTTTCTTTAGACGAAGGACGACTGCAGATAACCGTCAAGAAGGAAGAAACGAAAGAAGAAAAAGAAAGAAATTACGTTCATCGGGAGCGTAAATTCTCAGCAATGACCCGGAATATCTTTTTAGCCGACGCCGCATCGGACGACATTAAAGCCAAGCTGAACGAGGGGGTTCTGACCATCACTGTACCTAAACAGGTAAAACCGGAACTGACTAAACAAATTGAAATTGAGTAAATCGGTCAATAATTATTAACCTCAAAGGCCGATGAGGCGACAGAAAGGGATGATGCATTTAGAATCATTTCAAGCAATTAAAAATATATAAAATCATAAATAGGAACACCCTTTTTGTAGCAGTCGATGAAGCTATGAAAGGGGTGTTTTTAACGACTTCAGTAACTAAACCAGTTGAATTTTTGTTTAAAGGTTGCGACTGTCATAAGCCCAGTGCAGCAGCGCCTGACGCTGTTTTTTGCGACAGTTTTGATCCCTTTGTTGGCAATTCTTTTTAATCGCGCCGATATGACGGACCATCGCTTTCCAGCGTTTGATCTGGCGGCGGTCTTCGTCAGGAAGGCGGCGACCATAATAATAGCGGCAATACCATTGAAACCAGCCCCGGGGATCAATCGGATTGATCCAGCCATTAGCCCGCCAGACGCTAAGGGGCTGCGAAGCATCGACTTGATAATAATTGAGGGAAATATCTTTTCGGGCTGGCGAGAGTTTGGCATGTTCATACCAATCCTCAGGAAATTCAGACTGGCAATCGGTCATGTATTTGCCCCCGAAAAGGCCGAGTGCCAACAGTTCTTTTGGGGAAAGCTCCGGTTTAAAATCAGGGTCAAAATTTGCGCCTATTTCTTCACTCAAATAATAACTACCTTGTTGCATGGTATCGTTGATGATTATTTTTTTCACTTTTCCTTGTCATCCTTTCGTTTTAGAACCGAACATCATTTTTAGTCGGCCACTAAGTTGACTGATCTTGGTCTTGTTGGTTCCTTAATCAATGCCATTTAAAATGCGATCAAGGGTTTCAGCAATAACCTGATAGCCGATACTGCTGGGGTGAAACTGATCGGTGGCCAGATAGGTTTGGAGATGATATTTAAATGCCTCATCAGTAGGGATATAGGCCGTCTTATTATCGGCAGCGGCGATTAGCTGGGTTTGATAATTCCATTCAAACAGCTTTTGCGATTTTTGCGGATCTTGATCGGGATACGGATTATATAAACCGATTAGGGCAATTTGGGCCTCGGGATTAAGCGCGCGAATACGGCTGATCGTCGCTTCGAGACTCTCCTGATAGCGGTTAAGGGTTTCCTGAAAGGTCACATCTAAAGACAGGGCATCCTGATACTGGAGGCGGCTTAAATCATTGCCGCCGATCGAGATAATAACTAAGTCAGCAGCGGAAATAAAGGCGGCATTTTCCGGGGCGGCGACCAGGGCGGCCAGGTCAGCACTGATTGCTCCAGACACCGACAGATTTGCCACCGTGATGGTATTGTCGGGATCGATTAGCGCCGCATAGCGTTTGCCGATACCCTTATCCGGTTCATCACCGACGCCAAAACCGATCGAATCGCCCAGCACCAGAATACTGTTAGCGGCGCTAACCGGTTCAGTTTCAATGGTCTCAGCCGGATTGGGTAGGGTTTCCGGATTTTTGTCGCCGCCGTTGGTGATGGCGATCGCGATGATTAGGCCGGTCACAAAAACCAGTATCAGGGCGACCGATACGATTAAGATCAGCGGCCATATTTTTTTGATCATGATTGCCTCCTTTTAGACTAGCACATCTTTACGACTAAAAATCTGAAATCCGAGCAGTAGCGCCAGTAAACCCCAGATACCTAGGGTGATGATCGAAAAATTCAGGCTCATCCCCGGAATCGGCTGATAGGAGCCGGTTAAATACCGGGTGAGATCGAGATTGGTAACAAAAAAGAACTTGACGATCGGCCAGTCGGACAGAAAAAACTGCAGAAACTGTCCGCCAATCAGGGCTGCCATTAATACTCCAATCGCTGAGACGGTATTATCAACGATAATCGAAATCAACAGGGTCAGGGCGGCAATCACAATCGCGACGTACCAGGTCAGTGAATAAATGAGGATGGTGTACTCAAAGCGGCTGACCAGAATCACCGCATCAGCGTTTAATTGGCCGTCGATCAGGCGAAAGCCGGTGGCAACGGGTTCATCAAAGCCCCATTGCCCAAAGAAAAGATAGGATATCAGAGTCGCTAGCAGCCCCATGATCAAGACCACCAGGGTGGTCATCAAAAGCAGTGCAATCAACTTACTCAGCAAAATTTTCCAGCGCGGCACTGCCCGAGTTAACAAGACCTTAATGGTTCCGGTTGAAAATTCGCCAGAGACCAGATCGGCCGCAAGGATTACAATGATCAGTGGAATCAGCAACGAAATGCCCTGTTCGACAAAATCGACGCTGAACTTAGCGGCGCTGGGGGTAATCGGGTTAATATCGTTATCGATAAAATATCGTAATTGCTTGATTTCAATTTCGATCGAGGCAATCCCATCGGCGGGAATATAGGGGCTATCGAGGCGCTTTTCCAGATCATTCAACCGCTGGCTAGCCAGGCTTTTCCAATCATAAGTGCCGGCGCCGGACAGGTTTTCAAAACGGTCGATATTTTTTTCATAGGTATATTGCTGGCCATAGGAAAGCAAGGTAATGAAAATAATCAGCAAGCCGATAATCAGGATCAGTTTTTTCTTTAACAGCAGTTTGGTGACTTCATTGCGAATGAGGTTTAACATCATCGTATCCTTTCTAATGTTTTTCTATTGAATGGTTTTCTGGTTGGTCAGGCTGAGGAAGAGCTCTTCCAGGGTGGTGTTTTTAGTCGTGACGGTTTTCAGTTCGAGGCCAGAGCTGATTAAGGCAGCATTAATTATCGGCAGAATTTCCAGATCGGTGGCGGCAATCAGTTCGTTTTGTGCGGTGATTCGGGCGTCAAGCTGAAACTGCTCGCTGAGGATTTTTTGGCCATGGTAGGGATTGTTTAAAACCCACACGATTTCACCGGTCGATAGCATCTCCGTCACCGCGCCGTCGCGGACGATGATCCCCTGGTTGATAATGCAGACCCGGTCGCACATCAATTGGACTTCACTGATTAAATGCGAAGAAATGAGCACTGAAATCCCGGTATCTTTGGCCAGCGATTTGACAATTTCCCGAAATTCATGGATGCCCTGGGGATCAAGGCCGTTGGTGGGTTCATCAAGAATCAGTAAATCGGGTTGATGAATCAGTGCCTGGGCTAAACCGATCCGCTGTTTCATGCCCATCGAATAAATGCTCACCTTATCGTGGATGCGCTTTTCCATGCCGACCAGGGCGATGGCCTCATCAATGGCGGCCCTGGTGACCTGCGGGGACATGGCGCCTAAGAGCTCCAGGTTTTTATAGCCGCTCAGATACTCGTACAGATCCGGGCCTTCGATGATGCAGCCGACATGGGACATGGCCTGGACGAAATCATCACCAATCCCATGTCCGCAGATTGAAATGGTGCCGGCGCTGGGCCGTGACAGGCCGACCAGCATTCGTAACGTCGTCGATTTACCGGCGCCATTGGGTCCTAAAAAGCCCAACACTTCCCCCTTGTTAAGCTGAAAGCTGATGTCTTTAATAATTTCTTTCTTTTTAATGGTCTTGGACAGGTTGGTAACCTTTAAAACTGGCGTTTCCATAAAATCCTCGCTTAAACGATAATTGGAATCTTTCTAATTAACTATATGCCCGGAAAGCCGGTATTCAAACAAAGAATTTAAAAGACGGGAGCTGTAAAAATAAAAAGACACGGTGAAAAATGGAAGTTAAGACCATTTGCACCGTGTCTTTTATTTCTGGATCAGAAGTGATCAGCGGAGCTGCGACGCATCAATGACCACGTAGGTACCATCGGCCCACTGATCCAGCGCGATTTGGATCACCGGCGCACCGTCCGTATCGATAAAGGCCTGGACAATTTCGTCATCCATTTGCGATTCGATGGCGACTTCAGTGACCCCATTAAAAGAAAACCCCTCGAATGCTTTGATAATGTCCCGCCAGATATCCCGGGAACCATCAATTTTTTTCAGGTTTTTGATGACTTGATCAATGTTCATTTTCTCTTACCTCCCCAATATGATTTCGGTTATTAAATGAATACCCCTTTGCATTCGCTTTAAAAATAATAACATGTAATTTTAATAATATGTATCGATCGAGAAGAATCGGCATTCAGCCCATACTATTTTCAAAAACATAAAAAACCCGTCATAGCCCTTGAAAGCTATGCTTTAAGCCATTTCAAAGTGGCCGGCCGCTGATATTTTCGGGGCATTATCCTGAAAATAGTTTTTGTGTGATGCATTTTCACGAATTATCAGGGTTTATGAATAATTAAGGTTAAATTAAAATTATTTTAGCAGTTGACAAAACGATTACAAAGGTTTATATTATATCCATACTTACTTGTACGTATAAGTTAGATAAGGAGACATACTATGGATCAACCCAAATTAGTACTGTTCACTGGTTTTCTCGGTTCCGGGAAGACATCATTACTTTTAAAATGTGCAGAACATCTGGCCGGGAATAAAAAGAAATGTGCCATTATCATCAATGAGATTGGTGAAATCGGCATCGACAATTTACAGATGAAAAAATTGGGTTATGATGTTTGGGAAATATTCGGCGGCTGTATCTGCTGTACGCTGGCGATCAGTCTGGAAGACACCATTCGTCAACTGCAGGAGAAATATGAAACTGAATACATCCTGATGGAGCCTTCGGGAGCGGCTGATCCGTCAGCCCTGTATCCAACTTTGGCACACTGCGGGTTCACACAACAAAAAATCAAAAATGTGATGATCATGGATCCGACCCGGGTGGAAATGCTGGTTGCGGTGCTGGAACCTTATCTGGAAGCAGCCATTCCACTTGCGGATCTGGCGGTGATTAATAAAATTGATGTGGCGACCGCAGCGGAAATCGAGCAATCCGAACAGGTAATCAGGCAGTACAACCCGGGCGTTTCAATTGCACAAATCGATGTGAATGAACTGACCGCGAACCAGATCAAAGACATGCTTAAATAAATTAGAACGGAGTGAGAACAATGTATCAGAATGTTTTTCAAACCCTGGCAATCGAGACAAAATTGTTATCGAGACAAGCATTGCAGAATGAAAAATGGCAGGAAATCGGTTGCTTTTTTATTCAGAATTATGTGGAGCAATTAAGCAAAGCAGAAAAGATAACCATTGGTCATATCAAGGGGCTGATTGAACTGGATGAGGGAAATTTCATCAAATTCAGCAGCGTTGCCGCCGACCGGCCGGTAAACGTTGAAATCCTTAATTCGCAAGGCAATAGCCAGGAAGGACGGTTGACCTTTAATGCAATCGTTGCTAATATTTCAAAGGAAACCAATCTCACCTGTTTTCATATGGCTCTGGAAAGAACCTGCAGTGTCTACGGCCTGATGACCGATTATAAAGAGACAATTCACGATGCTGGAGAATCGGCGGAGTCAGAAGAACAGCCCTGTCCGGTCTGTCATGGACACCATCATCAGCATGATGAAACCTGTGGGCATCATCACTAAATGGTAATCACCGATGAAACCATCGGTATTATAAAGTAACTAAATTAAATTTGGAGGTACAATGCATGGTTAAAATAAAAAAAGAGACCCCTTAAAATTCCACAGGTACAGGCATTGCGGGCCATAACGTACACGGGAAGCGCTAAAAGGAGTGCTCATCACTGTAATATTAACACAAATCCGAATGGATAATAAAGTTATTTTTCCGTAAACCGGATTAGTTTTAAATATTCTTTAATAACTGATGAGTTTTCCTCTGAAAATATGTGGTTCAAATAAAAAATAATCAATCGAAACAAATGGAGGATAAAAAAATGGCGAAAATTAGTGAATTGCTGGCGAAACTGGAAATGGACGAGCTGATGGAAGCAGTACAGCAAGAACTCGATAACGGTACCGATCCCTTAGAGATTCTTAAAGAAGGGGAAGCCGGGATGATCAAGGTTGGGGAACTCTTCAGTGCCGGCGAATATTTCGTCTCCGATCTGATGATGTCCGGGGAAATGTTCAAAGAAGTGGGCGAAATGCTGGAACCCCACCTGGCCGGAAAAACCGGTGAAATTCTGGGAAAAGTCGTCCTGGGAACCGTTGAAGGGGATATCCACGATATCGGTAAAGATCTGGTCTATGTCATGCTCAAATCCGGCGGATTTGATGTCATTGATGTCGGTGTTGATGCCAAACCGGAAGTATTCGTCAATGCCCTGAAGGAATCAGGCGCACCGATTCTGGCTCTTTCTTGTCTGTTAACGACCTGTTATGATTCAATCCTAAACACAGTAAAAGCGGTCGAAGAAGCCGGATTGAGAGATCAGGTTAAAATTGTGATCGGTGGCGGACCGACCGATGAATCAGTAGTTAAATATACCGGTGCGGATGCAGTTGGCGATGACGCCCAGTCCGCAGTGAGAATATGTAAGGAGATGTTATAAGATGGCAGATTACGATAAATTTAATGCGAATTTAGACTTGGTTTATCAAACGATCCACTGCGAAAATGAACGACCAGTCAGTTGCTACATGGGGATTGCACCTGCTCCTATTCAAATGGGGATGACGTTGGCTGAATTCGTTGCCGATCCTGTTAGAGGTGCCTATGCCCAATACGATTATGTAAAGCGACTGGAAGAAGAAGCAGGTCCGGTTGGGTGTATTGACAGTGATCCAATGGGTTTTAACATTGCAGCATATTTGACATTACTCTGGTTATCAAAGATTCAACGACCCGGTATTGAACTGCCGGAGACCTCGTTATGGCAAGTTCAGGAAAAGAAAATAATGGAAAAAGATGAATATGCCCGTATTATTCACAAAAACATAATAAAACCCGTCAAAGCCCATGAAACCGTAGCTTTCAGCGATTTTTCAATTTCACCCATTGGGTGAGAACAAAAAAATAGAAAAGAACCCCAATTTCTGATAAAATTTAATTGCAAAA
>JAHIQT010000109.1 GCA_018903255.1 Bacillota bacterium
CATGTCTATTTAAATAGGCATGAAGCATATGAGCTATTGTTGTGGGGAGTAAATTCAACTCTACCAAAAGAGTATACGATCGCTGAACAAGAAGAATTATTTGAACCGATAAAAAAAATATTGTTACTTGATGATCCATATGTTCAGGTTGAAAAGACTCATAAAGGTTTAATCATTAAGTTTGGTGGAAAAACTAAGGTAGTCAAAATAATACCATCTATGATCAATCCAAATTATTTTTCGAAAGATGGATCAAATATTATGCTTTCTGATAAGATTGTGAAGCATGCTTTACCACAGGCTTATGAAAAGATCGTTACAAGTTTTAATTACTGAAATCATTTTATTTACTTGTATCTCCATGAGCTGTCAAATGTGTTGTATGCTTTAAGGTGGTTGAGACCTTTATTGAGGACGGTTATAATGAGACTAGATAATTTTATACAAAGGAGACCCCCATGAAACACTACCAAGTAGCAGCAGCCATCATCACCTACCAAAACAAAATCTTATGCATGCAACGCTCTGAATCAAGCTATTCATACCTTTCCTATAAATATGAGTTTCCCGGTGGCAAAATTGAAGCCGGCGAGACCGTCGAAGCGGCACTTTCGCGCGAATTACAAGAGGAAATGGCCCTGGCCGTGACGGTGAAGCCAGAGAACTTTTTTATGACCATCAATCACCACTACCCTGATTTTTCGATTGAAATGCACAGCTATATCATTCCCGTCGACAACCAAGCGTTTGAGCGATTAGAACATCATCACCATTGTTGGCTGATTGCCGCACGGCTCAAGGAACTCGATTGGGCACCGGCGGATATCCCGATTGTTGAAAGATTAATGGCTAACTAAAACGACATGAAAAGGTGGCAAAATGGAACCCAATGAAGCAGTTCAGGCCGGTATTTATGCTGGTTTAATTGATAAAAACAGTATCTCCTTAGAACAATACCGGCCGCGACTCTTGATCAATGATGCCACCAAGGGGCAAAAAGTTTTAACCAGCTTAATTAATGAGCTGAATCAGTGCGATGAATTCTTTTTCTCAGTGGCCTTTATTACTGAGAGTGGGGTGGTATCACTTTTAAATACCTTGATTGAATTAGAAAAGAAGAATATCCAAGGGCGGATCATTGCCTCGCGATATCTAGAATTTACCCAACCTAAAGCGTTAAGACGACTGCTGGCCTTTAAGAATATTGATTTGCGGATCGTCACGACTGGCAACCATCATACCAAAGGCTATATCTTTGAGGGATCCGTGCCTGACATTAATTTATAAACTTATGACAACCCCCATTTCGGTAAAGTTTATTAAACCCGTTTCACCCGATCGGGATTACTAAAGCTGTCGAGCTCAGAAGGGGCAGCTTGGTCAATTTCAGTATTGTACAGCCGGTACGCATTTGCTTTCTGCCATTATTACCAAAGCAACCGGCAAGAGTATGCGTGAGTTTGCCAATCAAGCATTATTCGAAACGCTGTGAATGAGAGAAATCCCTGATTATGATATGAGCTCTTTTAGACTTGAGACTGTTTTTGGAAAGGGTATTAAGGGCTGGGTAAAAGATCCCCAGGGCATCACAGCAGGGGGATTCGGACTGATACTGACTGGCACGGTTTGGACTGCTCTATTTGAATCAGGGGAAGTGGGAACAAAGACAAGTTATTTCAGAAACCTGGATTGCCGAATCCCTGCGGATTAATCCCAATAATTACGGTTATTTATGGTGGCTGAAGGATGAAAACAAGCGATTCTCGTTTTCTGCTTTAGGGGCTGGTGGCAATGTTATTTGTTGCATTCCAGATCAGGATCTGGTGATTGCAATCGCCTCTGAGATTATAAATAACCCCAAAGACAGGTGGCCTTTGATTAAGACAATATCGACATGCCTGTTTTAGCAGTCCATTCGACGATTGATAAGGATGTCGGATACGATCATTTTGAGCGGTTCATCAGCCGGTGCGGGCCCGAAACGATAGAAACCGGCAAACCGGGGTATATAGTGTCATATCAGAATCATCGGAATCCAAAAGCGGTTGGAGAAAGAGGAAAAAATATGAAACAGAATGACCGGAACTTTTTGTGGAAACGCATTGCCAAAAATAAAAATACCGCGGCCGGCAGCCAGTTTGATCCCCGGCTAGGTGGAGCGCTTCATTAATCCGATGTCCCACTGGTGATGATCTGGGTCAGGGGGCGTTGAAACGGTGCGGCATTGGAAGTGCTCAAAAACTACATCGCCGGGAAAGAGAAGAATCTTTCGCTGCTGTTCGACTGTGCGGTAAAACTCAGGGTAAAAAAATGCATCAAACCCTATGTGGAGGCGTTGTTATGAGTAAAGCGGATAGTGTTAAAGCCAGACTGAGGAATCTGGTAATAAAGGAGAAAAACATGGAAATACTAACCTGGTCCAGACCAACCAGCCCGGCGAGCGCCAAGCCGGAGATTGTCGCCGAATATCTGCTCAATGAACGGGGCGTTTTTGTTAAGCGTGAAAAACGGATGCCTAAAAAAGCCGGGCTGACGGCCCTGACCGGCTTTCGGATCGGATATGCGGCTATCCCCAGCGGCGATTACCGGGCTGCGCCGCTGGATCGCAATGCCATTCTCTGGCATAAGATCAGCCGGATTAAAGAAGCCGGGGCCGGCAGCCTGATCGTCTCAGGCAACCAAAAGGATACCATTACGCTCTACTTTGATCCAGCCGACCGGGGCGCGATCCAGGCTTATATTGACACCATGCGGCAGCAGCACCCGACCATCGGGGCCCCGGATTATGACGCCGCCGCCTGGCTGTGTTGGCGGGACGATGATGACTGGGGTGATGATCCCCACCTGTCCCTGGTCGACATGGTCGCCTTGGAAGGGGACACCGAGCGCTTTATTGAACCGGAGATTCTGGAAGAAACCCGGCTGCCCGGGGTTCGCGATAATGCTGGCGTCCTGAATTGACAGAGCAGCCAGACTAAAGGGCCCGCCTAATGTGGCCCCGAGCCGATTGGCCATTGTCGATTGCCCGATTGTTTGCTATAATGAATCAAGCAGTAACCCCTCGGAACGTTAGATCGGTTCCCAGGGGTCTTTCTAGTAGGCTGTGATGATAACCACATTCAGTTCAGCATAGCAGTCGCTACGGGAGGATGGTGCCCGTTTGAACAGCTGAAAATAAGCGGACACGACACTAACTGAGGCCACAATCATTTTAAGAAGGGGGGATTACTGTGCTGAAAAACGAAGACTTTATCCAGGAATTTGTTGAAGAAGCCCGCGAGCATCTCGAAAATTTCGAACGCATACTCTTGCATGATCTGGCCGATATCAGTGCCGACCAGATCAATGATGCCTTTCGGGCGGTCCATAGTATTAAGGGGACGGCAGGCTTTTTTGGCCAGGAAAAAATTGTCTTGATCGCCCATTCGATGGAAACAATTTTAGACGGCGTTAATCGTCACAAGACCTCTTTAAGTGAAGCGGATGTCGACTTGCTGCTGGAAACCAAAGATCGTTTAAAGGTCCTGGTCAATGATGTCAAGGACAGTGAAGCCTATCCCATCGAGGATATCCTTGCCAAGTTGCAGGTTGCCCAGGCTGATGGGCCTGATCACCAGGGGACTCCAAGCAAAACCCTGGCCGCCGATGATGGCGATCAATTTTTCGCCGTTTTTGATTTTGATCCGGACTGCCAGGCAAAAATAGCCGCCCAGCGCAAATTCGGCCATCATATTTATGGCATTGACATGGTCCTCAGCGATGAATACCTCCACAACAAGGGCGGGATCGGGGCCATCTGGGATGATCTCAATTCGGTGGCCACCCCGCTGGCCATGGTCAGCGCGGACCGGCAGCCGCTCACTGTTGATGATCTGAAAGAGGGGCCCGGGGACCACCCCAAGGTCTTGATCCTGGCTTCCAGTATCCTCGAAGAAAGCCTGCTGCGGCAGGTGCTGGGCCTGCCGCCGACCTGTCTTCATGTCTTGTCGGCAGACTGGCAAAAGAGCCTGACGGCCGCCCCGGGGCTGGCCCTGGCTGAGCCTGGGGCGGCGGAACCGCCGGCTGACATGGGCAGTGATTTGGGCCTGGCTGATCAGCCGGAAGGGGCCGAGTCGCTCCGTGTCAATATCCGTTTGCTGGATGATCTGATGAACATGGCCAGCGAACTGGTCTTAGGTCGAAACCGCCTGCTGACCCTGCTGGAACCAGAAAAAAAGGCGATTGCCGGGCTACCACAAGTACTTCAAAATATTGATCAGTTAACGAGCAGCATCCAGGAAAAAATTATGCAGACCCGGATGCAACCGGTGGGGACCCTCTTTAATCGCTATCGGCGGTTAATCCGGAACTTGTCCAAAAAGCTCAATAAGAAAATAGAACTACACATCGAAGGGGCTGAGGTTGAGCTGGATAAGTCGATCCTGGAAGGGTTAAGTGATCCGCTGGTCCATCTGCTCCGAAATGCGGCCGACCATGGGATTGAAAGTGCCGCGATCCGCAAACAAAAAGGCAAGAGTGAAATTGCGGTCATTAGCCTCAAAGCAAGTTACGAAGGCAGTGTCGTCAATATTGAAATTAGTGATGACGGCAGTGGTATGGATTTTAACAAAATTTCTAAAACCGCCCTCGAAAAAAAGCTTTATAGCGAGAAGGAACTCCACTACCTGTCAGAAAAAGAGCTGGTCCAGGTATTATTCGACCCCGGCTTTTCGACTGCGGACCAGTTAAGTGAGGTATCCGGTCGCGGTGTCGGGATGGATGTGGTCAGGACTAATCTGGAAAAATTGGGTGGTTCTATTGCCATTACCACCAAGTCCGGTTATGGTACCAGCATCACCCTGACGATGCCCTTAACAGTATCAATTATCCAATCCTTGGTGGTTGCGTCAGGGCAGCTGAAGATGGTGATTCCGCAAGCTGATGTCCAGGAGACGATCAAGATCAAACACGCGTCCCGCCATGAAAAAATTGAGGAGAACAATCAAAAATATTTCTATCGTCTGCGAGATGAACTGATCCCGCTTGTCTACCTGTCGGACTTATGGGATTGTCAGCCGTCAGCCCGACAAGACTGTGATTATAAGATTGTTGTCCTCAAACTTGGTCACCACCGCTTTGGTTTACTGGTCGAAGGATTAATGGGCAATGAAGAAACCCTGATCAAACCGTTACCCGCAGTCCTCAAGGAATGCGACATTTATTCCGGGCTGACGATTATGGGTGATGGCAAAGTGGCCCCGATTCTTGACATTGCCGGGATTGCCAGAAAAATGGCGATCATCAGTGATAGCAAAACGGAACAAGCAAGCGGCCTGGATCAACATGGGGGAAAACCGCTGGCGTCAGATGACAGCGAGGATTTTGTCTTGTTTAGAGGTTCCGGAACTGAAATCCTGGCCGTCAATATCGCCCTGATTAAACGCATCGACAAAATCAAAAAAACGCAAATTGAGCAGGTGGGTGACCGCTATTACATTACCCGGGGCAACCAGACCTTGCGGGTGATCAAACCGGAGGATTATTTAGCCATTAATGGCAGCCCATCCGACACGGAAGACTATTATGTCCTGACACCTAAGCTGGTACCTCAGCCGATTGGCATTTTAGCCCGCGAAATTATTGAAAATGTTAACTTTGAGCCAGTTTTGAATTCCCAGCAGTTTAAGATGAAGGGGATCTTTGGTGCGGCTGTTTTTCGGGAAAAACTGATCCTGATCATTAATCTGTATGAGTTATTGGAAGCCATCGAGCCAGAAGCCTTTACTTTTGTTGCGTCACCACAAGCAAACGGCAAAAAAATTCTCTTAGTTGAAGATTCGCCGTTTTTTCAGAAGGTCGAGCAAAGTTATCTTAACAGTGGCGGTTATCAGGTTGCTCTGGCCGCCAATGGTCTGGAAGCGCTGGAGATTCTGGCCAGTGAAAAAATCGATGTGGTCTTGACCGATATTCAGATGCCGCTACTTAACGGCTATGAGTTGCTCAAAAAAATCAGGCAAAAAACGGCCTATGATGGCATCCCGGTCGTGGCGATCAGCGCTTTGACCGGTTCCCTTAATCGGGACAAGGGTTTAGCCAGTGGTTTTGATCGCTATGAGTATAAATTAGATCGGGAAAGTCTCTTGCGAACCCTCAATGAGGTCATCAGGGACGGCCCGGGAGGTGACTGAGATGTTAAAAATTCTCTGCTTTAAAGCAGCCAATAATCTTTATGGCATTGAGACCCACCATGTCAAAGAAATCTATCGCAATCCCGAAATAACCGAGATTCCCCTAGCGCCGCCAACGGTGGCCGGCATGATCAATTTGCGCGGTCAAGTCGTCACCTTGCTGGACTTTGAAAAACTTTTAGGCTGTCCCACAGCGGGGCAAAAAAATCATTGTATCGTCCTTAAAAAAGAACCGGCCGAATCGGACCTGATCGCTTTATTGGTCCAAAAAGCGATCGATGTCATCGATGTTGACGAAACCATCTGCGAGGTCCCCCCGCCATATTTAGAAAACCAGTATGGCAAGACCATTCAATGCATTGCCAAACTGGAGCAAGCATTGCTGATCATCATTGATAAAGAAAAATTATTTTAAATAAAGCGAGGTGTCACATGTTTAAATATTTTGATAATGCCAAAATGCGAACTAAATTAATCATCTTTTTTATCCTCAGCGGCTTAATCCCGATCGCCATGATCTCCTGGCTTTCCTACAATCAGGCCCGGAATAGTCTGGTCGACATAAAACTCCAGGAAATGGAGCTGTATGCTAAGGTCACCCAAACCCGCTTTAATGAAGATTTTTCCAGCAAAATCTTTTATACCAGCAACATCTTATCCAATCTGATCATTGTCGAAAATCTGATTAACGAAGTTCAGCCTGGCGGTGGCAAAGGCGAAAGATGGGACGCCAATTATGCCCGCCTTGAAGCAGGCCTGACTCAGCATCAGGCGGCCAATCAATTCGAAAGCATTTACGTTTCCGATGCGACCGGTAATTGTATCTATGCTTCCGGTCAACTAAAGGCCACTTTAGAAGGAAGCAGTCTGTCATCACGGGATTACTTTAATACCTCAATGCAAGGACAAAGCAGCATTACTCCGGTACAATATTCAGATATCCTGAGTGAATATTATGTGACCATTTCGGCACCCTTTTACAGTTCCCAGAATGGTGCCATCATTGGTACGGTGAATGCCCTTATTTTAATGGACAGTATTGAAGCAGTCCTTGGTGACGGGATTGGTATCATCGGAGCCACCGGCGATATTTATCTGGTCGATCAGGCGGGGCTGCTCAATACCAACCCGATTTTAGGAAATGAAGCCGAGGCCACTGCCTTCGCCACGACGATCACCTCGGAAGCGGTTTCACAACTCCAACCGAATTTCAACAGCAGCCAGAGCGAGTTTATGTACACCGGGATTTATCGCGATTATCGGAACCAACAAGTCTTGGGAACGGCGGCATTTATTGATATCGGGGCCACCAGACTGGGTATGATTATTGAAGTTGACGAAGCCGAAGCCTTAGCTCCGGTTAAAGCTTTGCAAATAATGGTGTTCCTTGTTTTGATCCTGGCCATCGGTGCCAGTGTGATCATAGTTTTTGTTTTATCCAAGCGGATTACCAAACCGCTTCAGACCGTCTCAAACCTGATGGATGAAGCCGGTCAAGGGAATCTGGCCGTCCGCGGCGACTTTGACAGCGACGATGAAATTGGCAAACTCTGTGTCGATTTTAATAACCTGATGGTAAAAATCAGCGGTTCATTAAAGGGGATTGTCGAAGCTACCGGGGTCTTAAACGAATCTGCCGATGCCATGGATCGAGTCGCCAGCAACATTGCGGTCGGCTCTGAGGAAACCAGTTCAAAAATCAACCTTGTCAGTGCGGCCGTTGAAGAAATTTCAGCCAGTATGGAACAATCAAATGCGACCCTCCTGACAACCGTCGATAATACCAATCAAATTGCCGCCGCAATTGAAGAAATCAGTGGTACCACCCGGAATCTGGCGGCCGCCTCGCAACAAACTGCGGCAACCGTGAATCAGGCCATTTTACTGATGACCCAGATTTATGAAAACATCCGGGAAGTATCGACCTCCGCAGAAAATGTCAACGCCGAAGTCAATACGGTTGTGGATGCCGTCAAAGAAGTGAATCTGTCAGTCAATGAAATTAATAAAAGTTGTGAAAAATCATTGGCAGTCACCCGGGTTGCTGACAGTGAAGCTAAAAACACCCAGGATATTATTGGCAAACTCAACCAGTCATCCAAGAAAATCAATAAAATCATCAAGATTATTGATGATATTGCTGACCAGACCAACATGCTGGCCCTCAATGCCGCCATTGAAGCAGCCGGGGCCGGGGAAGCCGGCAAGGGTTTTGCCGTGGTTGCCAATGAGGTCAAAGAGCTGGCCAAGCAAACATCGGAAGCGACTGACGAAATCGCCGATCAGATTGAAGGGATGCAGGAAAATATGGACCAGGCCGTTTCGGCCGTTGCGCGCATTAATAGTGTGGTGGAAGAAGTGACGACCATCACGACGGTCATTGCCACGGCCGTTACCCAACAAAATGCCTCCACCCAGGGGATTTCAGACGCGGCGATCCGGGCCTCCCTCCGGTTAGATACGATCACCGCCGAAATCAAAGAAATCGATCATAAAGCCGGCGAAGTCCAACGGGGGGCCCAAGAGTCCGGTCTGGCGGTAGCTGAAATTGCCAGAAGTACGGCGGAACTGGCCCGCGCTGCAGATGATGCCGCGGTGAACACCGAACGAGCATCCGTCAGTATGGTCCAGTTAAGCCGGGCCACCGATGAAACCGCCAGGGGTGCTATCGAAATCTCCCGCAGTATTCAGGAGATCAGCCAGGCCTCGGAAGAAATCGCCGAGGGAGCCTCAAAAACCTCGATTGCGGCCAATCGGCTGGTGGATCTGTCTCTCGAGCTGGGGGATTCAGTCCAGCAATTTAAATTTTAAGTGAGCATCAGGCCGCTTTAAAGGCTGGTCACGAAAGGAGGCCCACATGGTTGCTTTGTCACAACACGAATATCAGCTTTTTCAGCGCTATATCGCCGAAAAATGCGGGATCGCCCTGGATGACAGCAAGGCTTATCTGGTTGAATCACGGCTGGCCAAGTTGCTGATTGACGCAAAGTGCGAGAGCTTTTCAGATCTTTACTGGCTGCTGGAAAACAATTCCGACGCCAACATTGAAACCCGGGTCATCGATGCCATTACCACCAATGAAACCTATTGGTTTCGTGATCCGGGTTCCTGGCAGGTGGTCACAAACATCTGGCTGCCCCAACAGCTGGCTGCCATCAGAGCCCGCCCGGGCGAAAAAATTCGCGTCTGGAGTGCCGCGGCCTCAACCGGCCAGGAAATCTATTCGCTGATCATCTTAATCAGTGAGTATCTCAAAAATAATCAGATTACCGACCTTTCGCTGGATGATTTTGACTTTTTAGCAACTGATATTTCTAGCAATGTCCTGACCATTGCCAGACGCGGTCATTATGATCCGATTACCATTATGCGGGGCCTGAACGCCGAGCTCCGTGAGGCTTATTTCAATCACGAGGGCGGCGCCTGGGTCCTGCGGGATGACTATCGCAAACGGGTCCGCTTTGAGCAATTTAACCTGCAAAACAGTTTTTTGTTTTTGGGTAAGTTTGATCTGGTTTTTTGCCGGAATGTGCTGATTTATTTTACCGAAGCGCTGCGCCGCGACATTTTTAAAAAAGCGGCCCAGGTCTTAAAGCCGGAAGCTTTTCTGATCATCGGCGCGGCCGAGATTTATTATCCGATGGATGACTATTTTGAAAAAAAAATAACCAGTGACGGGACTTATTTTACGGTGAAGGAGGCAGCCAAATGAAGATGTTGACAATTGACGATTCAGCCGTTGTCAGAAGGATTATCGCAGCGGCGGTGGTGGTGCTTGGTCATGAATGCCTGGAAGCGGAGTCGGCCCAGGATGGACTTAAGCTGCTGGAGGACTCGGAAAAAATTGAATTGATCTTTCTGGATTGGAATATGCCGGGCATGAATGGCCTGGAATTCTTAAAAACAATTAAAAAGGATGACCAGTTCAAACATATTCCGGTCGTCATGGTAACCACTGAAAACATGCCGGAGAGTATTATTGAAGCAGTTAAAGCGGGGGTATCCCAATATATTACCAAGCCCTTTTCAATTGAAGAACTGATGAAAAAAATTATCGAGAGTTTGGGTGGGGAGGTCAATCAATGATCGCTGAAAATGAGAACACAAAATATCAAGTAATCCCGGGACAGGTTTTTGTTGCCGCTTTATTGGAAACAGTTGAGCGGATGAGCGGTTTTGTTTTAACGGAAGTAAAAAATGACTCCGAATCTGAACCGGATCATGAAATCATCGGCGCGATGGTCTTGCAAGGGGAGAAAGCGATGCTGCTGTGCTTAGAAACAAATCAGCAGAGTGCCGCGCCGCTGGTGTCATTTATGACCGGCATTGAAACGGCGGCCTTAGATGCCGAATTGTTAAATGATGGCATCACCGAATTGATTAACATGGTGGGTGGCTCGGCTCGGGCCCATTTAGAAGCCAGCAATTACAAATTCCTTTTGTCAGTGCCTTTTACGCTGGTTGGCCAAAGCATCAAAATTCTGGTTAAAAAGCGAACCGATAGCTTTATGGCCAGACTGGTATGTGACCAGATTGACCTGAGCTTAAGGGTTTATCAATTATAACAGAGGCGGAGCAAATGATGGAAAGTACAGAACAAAGCAAGTTGGAAGTATTAGCTGAAATAGAAGTTCAGCTGAATCAGGCGCTGCAAAATTTAGTGATCAATAGTATTGAACCGACGGACAGCAAGAAAGCGATCATGCTTGCTTTTTTTGCTGATGTCAAGGCGTTAGCGCAGCAGCATCATTTCCGTGAATTGGGATACCTATGCCTGAAAAGCGAGGAATTTATCAAGCAGCATAATCAGGAACTTTTTAATGACGGCTCTTACTTGCTCAAGTTGACTAAAAGATTTGGTGAGACGGCCCAATGTCTGAGTAGTCTGCTGGCGGCTGCCAGCGATCAAGCCATGGGAGAGGAAACAAAGGTTTGCAGGCTTTGGCGGCCAGAGTCAGGCGATAGTATGGGGCAAGATTATCAAATCAGCAATCTGGCCTTAGGACGGGTCCTGGTTCTTGATGATGAAATGCTAGTCTTAAATATTATCGAAAGCGTTTTGCGTAATCGTGGTTACGCGGTCCGGATTACCAATGATCCCGACCAGGCCCTGGCGATCTTGCGGGCCCATGAAGCAGATCTGCTGATTCTTGATTTATTCATGCCCGGCAAAAGCGGGCTTGAGTTTTACCGGGATTTAAAACAGGAAAAAATCGTGATTCCGACCATCGTCCTGACCGCTTCCGCGAATAAGGCTGATCACATCTTAGCCCTCCAGGAAGGGATTGATAATTTTCTGACGAAACCCTTTGAAGCCGATGTTTTAGTTGCTAATGTTGAAAAATTGATTAAAAAGGAACAAAAACATAAAAATGCTTATCTGAAAGATGGATTAACTTCGGCTTATACCAGAAGTTTCTTTGTTGACCGCTTTGCCCAGGAAAAAGCCAAGTTTTTGCGTGACGGCATCGTTTTTTCAGTCATTTTTATCGATTTGGACCATTTCAAGGAGATTAATGACACCTATGGCCATCTCTTTGGTGATCTTGTCTTGCAAAGTTTTGTGGCCCAATTTAAGGCCAGCTTCAGGCCAAGCGATCAAATCTTCCGCTATGGTGGCGATGAGTTCTTATTGCTCTTGCCGGAAACGGATGCCGCCGCGGCATTTAAGATGATTGAACGAATCCGCCAGCAGTTTCAACGCAAGGCCTTTACTATGCCAATAAAGTCACACAAGGTTTATATAACCTTTAGTGCCGGCATTACTGAATTTAATAACGGTGACAAAACCCTTGAAGATATTCTTGAAGAAGCCGATCGTCAGTTATATCGGGCCAAAGAACGCGGCCGGGCTTGTACTAGTTATATCACCGACGCGATTGAGAGCGACTCTGAAAAGAACCGCGTCCTGATTTGCGATGATTCATCAACGGTTAGTAAGCTCATCAAAAGCAGACTCAACCGTTTCGGGCTGGAGACGCAAGTGGTCGCAACCGGCAAGGAGGCCCTGGCCATTTTTCCTGATTTTAAGCCTCACTTAATAATTTTAGATATGATTCTACCAGATGTAAATGGTGACGCCGTGCTCCAACAAATCCGCCATATGGAGCCGGAAAATCATGTCAAGGTGATACTGATCAGCGTTAAAAGCTTAGGGGAAAAGGAGCAGCTACTTAAGGAATTAGGCTATGATGACTTTATCAAAAAACCGATTTCGCTGGAACGGCTGGAGCAAAGTGTCAAGCGATTACTCTAGTTGGCTCTGATTGAATCCGAAACACGGCAAGCTTGAGGCGAAGAGAGGGAGCGTGTAGCTGATGAAAACAAAGACAATCACCCGGGCAGCAATGGCATTGACACTCATATTTATTTGCTTTTCGATTTTTAAAGGCACCACCAATATTCTTAATGCTTTATTTATCCCGCTTATTTTATATTTTGGCTTGTTTCAGCTAAGCAGCCGGGAGTTTATAGCGGTCACTATCGCTACGATATTATTTTGTTTTATTTTTTTCAAAGTCCAAATCATCTTTGTTTTGGCCTATTGCAGCATCGCTTTGCTGTTAATATGGCTCAATAATAAAAGTTATGGCTGGCTTTTAGCGGCTGCGCTACTGACGGTGGCCATAAGCGTCAGCTTCTTTATCGCACTGACGATGACCGATTTTATCTTCGGGACGCAGATAAATACTTTGCTGATCCGGATGCTGGGTGGCAATATAATCGCTTACTGTTTGCTGTTGCTGTGTGAAGGCCTGTTAATCAGCCTGATTCAAATTTTTGCGATCCGGAAATTCGGTAGCAGAATGATGGTCTAGGTTGGCAAACGACAGTCCCGCACAATGACAATTTATTTAATGAAAGGCAGGTCCATGATGGAACGTACACTGTTATCACAAAAAATAAAGACCGATCGCGAACTGATCGCGACAAACACATTTGAGCTGCAAATGGCCAAGATGCCCGAGTTAATGAAGCGCTATTCAGCCCGCCAGCTGGACAAAACCCAGCAGGATATCCGTTATCATATCCAGTTTCTAATTGAAGCGGTATCCGCAAAAAGCCCCGTTTTATTTGCTAATTACCTGCTTTGGCTAAAAGAAATCCTGGATAACCTGGGTCTCCCGCCGGAAGATCTCAAAATGAGTATCCATTATCTGGCAGATACCCTCAGGGGTCTTTATGGCGCAGACTACGAACAGGATATTGCCCCGATTATCAACGACGGACTTCAAAAGCTTGAAATCACAGAGGTTCACACTGAAACCTTTCTAAAAGCAGGTCTTGCCCATACCGAGCTGGCCAAACGCTATCTGGCGGCCTTGCTGACAGGTGACCGCCACCAAGCCAATGAAATGATCCAGGCGGCGGTCAAAAGCGGCATTCCAATCAAGGAAATTTATCTTCAGGTGTTTCAAAATACCCAGTATGAAATTGGCCGGCTCTGGCAAATCGGCCAGATTACGGTGGCCCAGGAACATTATTGCACGGCGGCTTCGCAATTCATCATGGCTCAGCTGTATCCGAATGCTGTCGGTGCCTGACATCAATTTATAAACTTAAGAAAGAAGAACCGTCCCCTTTGAATATTCCAATCTGATAGTGCACCCTTTCCGGTGATTCAGAGCAGTATTTCCGATATTTCAAAGCACCTTTTTCCGGACGCTGCTTGATCAGGTACTCATCGCTTATCCGAAACGCATTTATCAAGAATTAGTTGAAAGTGCAATGATTTATGATTTTGCATAAGGACGAAGTCAATTTCAGAGAGAGTGTTTTAAGAACCAGTGGACATTTTAAGATTGCATCCAATATTATTGTTAAGGATTATTTTGTTACGCTTTTTTTAAAAACGCTGAAAACAAATTTTCCAAATTTTATTTTTAAAGGCGGCACCTCTTTATCCAAGTGTTACAAAGCAATCAATCGATTTTCAGAAGATATTGATCTTTCATACTATCCGATGTTTATGCTCAGGATATTCGACGTACCTTTATTGATAAGGTCTTCGCCATCTGTGATTATTATATTGAGAATAATCCTACTGAACATTCCCGACATCTCTATGATTTATTGATGATCATTGACCGACTGGGTGATCTTGAATCCCTTGTACCGCTGATCGCTGAAGTCCGGATTGAACGACGCAACAATCCCAGCTGCCATTCAGCCGATAAAGATCTGAATGGCATACTTAAGCAGATTATTGACGAAAACTTTTATCAGAAAGACTATGAAAAAATCACTTCGCAGTTATTATATGACCAGGTAGCCTATGCTGATGTCATCAATACGCTAATAAGCATTATGGAATCTCGTCTATTTTGCTGAGCAGATGCTGGCAGGCTGGCAAGGCATGTGACATACAGTGCCTGATATCAATTTATTATAAGGTCTTATGAAAGGATGTGAACTAAGATGTTAGAGCTTCAAAATCAATCTGTTATACACGAAATCAAACAAATTTTAACTGATGCAAGAGAAAAAGTTGCGCGGACCGTAAACAATGAGCTTTTATTAGCTTATTGGAATATCGGCAGAATAATTGTTGAAAGTGAACAAGCAGGTTCAGAAAAAGCTGAGTATGGCAAGCAATTGTTGAAGTCATTGTCTAAAGACTTGACAAGGGAGCTCGGCAAAGGTTTCTCTGTTTCAAACCTACAATACATGAGAAGGTTTTACCTTGGATATGAAAATCAACAGACACTGTCTGTTAAATTGAGTTGGTCACATTATTGCGAACTCTTAAATATATCGGATCAGCATGCTAGATCGTTCTATCTACAAGAATCGATTAACTCTAATTGGTCTGTACGTGAATTAAAAAGACAGATTGATACCTCCTTGTTCGAGAGACTTTTGCTATCTAATGGGAATAGAAATAAGGAAACAGTGCTCGAATTGGCAAATCAAGGTGTGCAATATTCGAAACCGAACGACATATTAAAAGATCCTTATGTATTTGAGTTCTTGGGCATACCAGAAAATAAACCAATGCTTGAAAAGGATTTAGAAAAGGCATTGATTGTAAAAATTGAAAAGTTCCTTCTTGAACTGGGTCGCGGATTTATGTTTGTAGGATCGCAGCAGCGAATTACATTGGGAAACACTCATTATTATGTGGATATGGTTTTTTACAATAAAATACTAAAAGCATATGTTTTGATAGATTTGAAGATGGGGAGCCTCAAACCAGAAAATATTGGTCAAATGAATATGTATGTTAATTATTATGCCAATGAGGTGAATGATGATAGTGACGATAAACCGATTGGTATAATTCTTTGTGCTGATACTTCGGAGATTGTTGCAGAATATGCACTTGGTGGGCTTGAGAACCAGATTTTTGCATCGAAATATGTTTACTATATTCCAAATAAAGAAGAGTTAATTCAACAAGTTCAGTCAGTTATGAATGACATTGGTAAAAATTGCAAAGAGATTGATTGAATTAGTTTTTATTTAAGACATTAATTTATTTACTTATGTAAACGCACCATTTCGGTGGTTGTGTTGATAGCAAGAACCAAGCACTAAATGAATGCGGCTAAACCCGCCTCAGCCCATCGGGGTCAATAAGTCTGACGGTGCCTGACGTCAATTTATTAACTTATTATATTTGCAGAAAAAGAAAGGAATCTTATTATGAAATATATACAATGCCAACAAAACGAAGCTGTTGTTCATATCACCGACAGCAGTGATTACTGCCTGTCTTGCCATAATAACCGGATTCATATGAAATTCATGCGCTTCAGTAGTGAGTGAGGGTTCTTTCAAGTTTTCAAGTGTTTTTACAAGTCAAGTCAAGTCAAGTCAAGTCAAGTCTAAGAATTACAACCTAGATAATAAAGAAACCGATTCGTTTTATGGAGGTTCAGATGCAATTTGAAATTACGTGTAATGATATAACAAACATGGCCGTGGATGCAATCGTATTACCAGCGAATTTAAGATTAAGAGAAGGTAGTGGCACATCAAAAGCGGTCTTTGAAAAAGCGGGCAGAAAAGAATTGGAGAAAGCCTGCAAAGGGCATTAAAAAAATATCGTCAACTCTATCGGGGTGGTGCTATTCCGACGCTTGCCTTTAACCTTGAGGCTAAATTTATTATTCATTCAATCGTTCCAAAATGGGTTGACGGCAAGCATCACGAGTATGAGCTACTTAGTTCGGCATACCTATCAGCGTTAGGACTGGCCGATGTGATGAGTTGTGAATCAATCGCTTTTCCGCTGTTAGCCTCTGGTAATAATCGATTTGATCTAAACATTGCTTTTGAAATTGCCAAAGAAAGCATTGAATCTTATCAGCCGACAAATAAGCTAAAGCGCGTGATCCTGGTATTATACGATGCAGGGGCGATGCAGATTGCCAGAACCCAGGGATTATTTGTCGAGGAAGTGATCGATGATGTCTATACGCTGGCAAATGATGAAAACTATGTACTACCAGGACAACGCGCAATTAATGGTGGGCTAGATCTTGCCGGCAAGTTTTTAGATGATGGCATTAACATGGCAATGGCATATCTAGATGATCAAGAAAATAGGAAAAAAATTATTCAATGTGGGATCAGCATCGCACAGATGGCAATCATGATTGTTAATCGGAAAGAGTAAGAGGCCGCTACTTTACCAATCTGACCGAAGCACGGCTGGCGAGCAGTGGTTCAATGTGATAGGGGCGAAAAGTTAGAAGCCACCGGTATAGTGATAACCTAATAAGATTAAGGGTAAAGGTAGAAAAATGGCAAGAAATAACTGGACAAGAGAAGAAACCATACTAGCTTTTGAATTATATTGCAGAACGCCTTTTGGTAAAATCCATTCACATAATACTGAAATTATAGCATTGTCTAAATTGCTTGTGAGAACCCCAGCTGCAGTCTCGATGAAGATGTGCAATCTCGCCAGTTATGATCCACAACTACGCAAAAGAGGGGTTAGCGGTTTAGCTAACGGTAGTAAACTTGAAAGCCTGATCTGGGAAGAATTCCAAAATGATTGGGAGGCACTGGCCTATGAAAGTAAAGCGATCCTTGCCGGTATTGAAAATGAGGACATCGTCGCAGTGGCAAAGATTGACCTCGATAATCTACCCCCGGGCAAGGACAAAATTAGCGTTGTTAAACAACGAATTGGTCAGAATTTTTTCAGGTCAGCGGTTTTAAATGCCTACGAAAGCCGCTGTTGTATCACCGGTATCGCAATTGACACCTTACTCGTTGCCAGCCACATTAAACCTTGGAAACACAGCGACGAAAAGACCGAACGCACCAATCCCTCCAATGGTTTGTGCTTAAATGCCCTCCATGATAAAGCCTTTGATCAGGGTCTTATTTCGATTAACAAAAATTTCGAAATCATCGTATCGCATCAACTCAAACACGATCAAATAGACACCATAACAAAAAACTGGATCGTCAGTTTTGCAGCAAAGCAGATTGAAACACCCCATAAGTTTTTACCGGATAGCCGGTTTATCGAATACCATAACGCTGTGGTGTTTCGAGGATAGAAAAAAAGGAGGCCACACCCATGTCCCTATTTAACACCCTCACCACCCCCATCTTCCTAAAAGAAGATTCCGACAACAGCCAGCACATCGCCCGGCTGACAGAACTTAAGGAAAAAGCCACCGGCAAGGTCAAAGATGATATCGCCCGGGAAATCACCCTGGCCAGCTATGGTCAAGTCGGGGAGCGAAATATTGCTTTTGAGCTGAAAAACTCTGGCATCCCGATGGTTGTCATCCACGACCTCCACCTGCAACATGGTAATCTGACGGCACAGATTGATTATGTCGTGGTCACCCGCAAGATGATCTTTTTAATCGAATGCAAAAATCTCTACGGTAATATTGAGATTGATAATCAGGGTAATTTTGTCAGAAGCTATGCCTGGAATGGTCGAACAGTTAAGGAAGGGATCTATTCACCGATCACCCAGAACCAGCGGCATTTTGAAATTATGAAACAGCTTTATCGGGCGAGTCGCAAAAATTCGCTGTCAAAAGTTTTTTCGGATAAGGTGTTTGATGACTTTTATCGCAGCATTGTGGTACTGGCCAATCCCAAGACAATACTCAATGCCAAATACGCCAAAAAAGAAGTAAAAGAACAGGTGATCCGCGCCGATCAGCTGATTACCCATATCAAGAATCAGAATAAGCAATCAAAAGAACTGGCAAGTTCAGATAAGATGATGAGAGAATGTGCTGAAAGAATTCTAGCCCTCCACAAACCCAATCAAACCGACTACACCCAAAAATATGAAACCATCCTGTCGGGCTTAACGCCAGCATCCCCGGCGGCGCCCAAGCCCACCACAGCAGCCGCGACTGCAAAAGACAAAACGGTGATCCGGGAATCAGCCGCCAAACCGTATACCGTGGCAACAGCTCCAGATAAGGATCTGGTCGCCAAACTAAAAGCCTATCGCCTGGAAACCAGCCGCACCGAAAAGGTGCAGGCCTATGTTGTTTTTAATGATCGGCAATTGGCAGATTTGATTAGCCAGAAACCCCAAACGATCGAAGCATTGCGGCTGATCTCCGGCTTTGGTCCGGTTAAGGCTGAAAAGTATGGCCCCGGCATTCTGGCCGTGCTCAAATCCGGGACGACCGCTGTTGCCCTGGGGAAACAAACTCAGAGCTGGTCGCCCTCACAACTGATCGGCGAAAAAATAACCCATCAAAGCTTTGGAAAAGGCACCGTCAGAAGCGTCAGCCGCCAGGAAATCATCATAAATTTTCCCATGACCGCTAGAAGTTTTGAATTTCCTGACGTCTTTGATACAACCATCTGGCTGTCAAACCCGGCTCTGCAACAGAAAGTGGAAGCGCTGATCAAGGCAAGAAAGCGTTAGTTCTGGCGGAGCCTTGCCTGTTATCCTTATCAGGATTGCTTCAATTATGAACGTAAATAGAAGTTTCCCAAAGGAGGACAGCCCATGTTGCCCCCCAACCCCAGCAATGATTGCCCCGTGGTAAATGGAACCTTAAGTTTTCAAGTGCAATGATAAATTCCCTTGGAGGTATGGCATTATGGCAGGTAGCATTTTTGTGATTAAAGAAGATCAAGTTATTGAATTAAAAGAGGCGACATTTGAAAATGAATTAGACTTTCAGGTCTTAATTGAAAAATATCCAAATATCCTCGCCGGTGATCAAATAACACCCAACGATCCCCGCAAATGGATTTTCATCTTCCGAGAAATGGGGGTGCCGGCACAAATGGATGGTGGCAATCAATGGTTTTTAGATCATCTCTTTATCGATCATGAAAGCATCCCCACATTCATTGAGGTTAAAAGAAGCACCGATACCCGAATCCGCAGAGAAGTCGTGGCACAAATGCTCGATTATGCGGCCAATGCCACGGAATACTGGCCCATCGAAACGATCCGCAATTTATATGATGGACAAAATAGCAGCCTGTCAGACGACTTGGATATTGAACCGGATAAAGTGGAACTATATTGGGAAACGGTCAAAAATAATCTGCGGTTAGGTAAGATCAAAAGGGAACGGTGCTTGACATTAACTTATAAACTTATGACATCCCCCATTTCGGTGAAGTTTATTAAACCCCTTTCAGGCCATCGGTGAGATCAAGACACAAGGAGCTTTACTGCTATCACTTCTTCCTTTGAGGCCAATCCATGTTGTTTAGAATATCCAGGATCACCGTGCAAATATCATTAAATTCGATATCTTTGGCATAATCAAATTGGTTCTGATAATTAATCCAATGCCGATGCATTGCCGGACTATTCTTAATTGTTTGGAGGTTTTCTGGGTATTGTTCCATCAAAGCTAGGGTATTGCGGTTTTGGGCTGTAGCTACTAGTGCGTCGTAAATCCCATCGGCATTGACATTTTGCCACTGCAGCTGGCGAATAATAAAAACATCGTAATAGTCTCGGGGGCGGGTATTTTGATCACCACGGGTAATGATGGTTTCGAGCTTTTCGGCAAGAATCGTCTCCAGGTTATATGCCAATATTTTAATACAGCGTGGTTCAAGCAACAGCTTGTATTCATAGACAATCTCCCGCGGTGTAATTTTATCACCGGTGGTAAGATCAATTTTTAAAGGAACTTTCATTGGCGGGTAATTCGCTTCAAGAGCGATCCTTAGACCGGAATAATCGGCACTCTCACGGATGCTCTCAACGTGCCTGAGTGTGAAAGTGATGGCATCACTCAATGGTATTTGGCAGATTTCTTCAAACATTTTGGTGATCGATTCGACATTGGCTGGAAATCCACGAAGGGTTACATCCATATCCATGGTTGCTCTTGTATCCAGACCGACGATGGACGCAATAAGAAAACCACCCTTAAGGATAAAATGGGATTGATAAGGAGACATCGAAATACGCTCAAGCAGTCGTTCAAGCATGTAATTTTGTAAAATAAGTTGAGCTGAGATATGTTTGTCTTTGGACATGTTTTTCATAATCGCCTTTAATTGCATGGCATTGTTCATAGTAAAACCTCCAGGTAAGAGCGAAGCTTATTTTCAACGCTTAATCGTTTTGCGTAATTTGACAGTAAGGGGATATTCTTTTGATCGAGATGCGTATAACGTTTAAATGCATCCGTCACAATTTGGATTTCAGTATCGCTACGTCCCTTTAAAATATCACACAGCGTTCGTTCGGCATTGTACAGGCGAACAGCATTACCACTGGGAGTTTTGGCTATTATGACACCAAGTTCGTAGAGTTCTTTCTTGACACGGTAATATTTGATGTTTTCTAATCCTACGGTTGTGGTATTATATCCAAGCGGAAAGGTCATGGAATAATGAATCGGGGTGCGATCAGTTAAGTCCAGCAGAAACAGCGCTGTTTCATGTGAAAAGATTCCCCGTTTAAATCGCACCTGTAAATTAAGCATTTCATCATCAAAAATTGACGGAATAATATAGACCCCCCGAGCGGAATGCTCAAGCAGCCCCTTAGCCACAAGAATTCTTAAATATTCACGGGGTATATCAGCTTTTGTAACCTGTGTAGTTGTCACCACACCGTTGTTATCATTTGCGATGGCTAAGATTTGTTCGGCATAATTCATTTGTACTCACCTCGGTCTTATCAGGAATCGTTTCGTGTTATTGACATGTATGCATACAATTATAATTATAAAGTGCATAAAAGTCAAGATGATTTTGGGTAGCTACCTGAAGACGAGTTATTCACCTATTCGCGGATCAACCCTTTTTATCCATCCCGGAGGTAGTCGCTTTGAGATCCCTGATAGCGCAGGTAAGACCGGCTATTGACTATCGCGGCTATTTATGATATTTTGACATGACGGTGCATTGACATCAATTTATAAACATAAGAAACATCATTGCAAGAGCTAAGGGCGGTCAGACCGCGAGCACCAATAGAAAAACACGAGTGAGCTAAGGATGAGCGGTATTGAAGAAAATCGATCGCAAAAGATAAAATGGCAGGGGAAAATCCTAACCATCCAACCACGCACCCGGGTATGGCGGGAAGGCCGGGATGATGATGACTAAACCCCTGGTAGGCTCAGAAAAAATAGACAGCTAATATAATAGCCAATCATTGACAAAAATACTTTTATCAGCTAATATATTAACTATGAATATGAATTTATTAACACAAAAAACACCCCGGGAGATTAATGCCATCATCGCTGCGCGAATTCGCAGCATCCGCAAAAGGCAGAAGCTGTCACAGGAAAAACTCAGTGAGAAATCAGGTGTCAGCCTGGGTTCGGTGAAACGGTTTGAGCGCAGCGGGGACATCTCCTTGATTTCACTGACTAAAATTGCCATCGCCCTTAACTGCGAAGAGGAACTGTCTCACTTATTTGCGGAGCAACCCTTTTTATCCATCCAGGAGGTAATCGATGAACAAAATTAAAAAGTTGTCGGTTCGGTTTCATGGTAGGCTGGTGGGGACACTGGCCCTGTATAAACAGCGACAGGCAGCTTTTGAATACAGCAAGGAATGGTTGGCCGATGGCTTTTCGGTCAGCCCCTTCTCACTGCCACTAACGCAGCGTGTCTTTATACCCAAGGCTGATCCCTTTGAGGGCTTGTTCGGCGTATTTGCAGATAGTCTTCCAGATGGATGGGGGCGATTACTGGTTGATCGGCTGTTATTAAAGAATCACATCAACCCGTTTGAGATCAGCAGTCTGGACCGATTGGCCATTGTTGGTTCATCTGGCATGGGTGCGTTGACCTATGAACCGGTTCATCATTTTGATTTATCGAATCAGGCCGTTGATCTTGATGAAATTGCGGCGGAGTGTGCCAAAATGCTCCGGACGGATTATTCAGATAATCTGGATGACTTGTTCAGACTTGGGGGGGCTTCAGGCGGAGCCAGACCGAAGATCCTGACAACAATTGATGGGATCGATTGGATTATTAAATTTCCATCATCAGAAGATATTAAAAACATCGGTGAGCAGGAGTATCGGTATTCTTTATGTGCCCGGGAATGTAGTATTGCGATGGAAGAAACAAAACTCTTTCCATCAAATACCGGTCCGGGCTATTTTGGTACCCGAAGATTTGACCGAAAACGGGACGAACAGGGTAATGAAAAACGGATTCATATGCTTTCGGTAAGTGGAATGCTGGAAACTTCCCATCGTATCCCCAATTTGGATTATAACATTCTGATGAAGCTGACCTTGGAATTAACAAAAGATTTTTCTGAGGTTGAAAAGATGTACCGGCTGATGTGTTTTAATGTTTTTGCCCATAATCGGGATGACCATTCAAAGAACTTCACTTTTCTTTATGATGAAATAAAGCAGCGGTGGCTGCTTTCACCCGCTTATGATTTAACGGATAGTGTTTCTTTTGGTGGCGAGCATGCCACCTGTATTAATGGCAACGGAAAGAATCCGGGGCTCAGAGATATTCTGGAAGTGGCCAGGAAAATTGGCATTAAGGATCAAAAAGCTAAAGATATCGCCACAGAAATAAAAGAAATCGTTAATAAAAGGGCAATACGCCAAAGCTAAATTGTGGGGTAGCTCTAACACTTGACATCAATTTATAAACTTAAGAAACACCATTGCAGGTGATAAGGGCGGTCAAACCGCAAGCACCAATAAAAAAACAATAGCGAGGTAAGGATGAGAGGTAATGAAGAAAATCGTTCACAAAAGATAAAATGGCATGGGAAAATCCTGACCATCCAACCGCGAACCCGGGTATGGCGTTATGTAACCGATAACCGGACCCATTATCATATTGGCTACAATCTGCTAATAAACGGTAGCAGCGATGACGGGAAAACTGAGTTTTGGGTGGCCATTTCGGAAAAGCAGCAGCAAAAATCCGGATTTCAAATTGGTGATACCATCGCTGGCAGTGGTTGGACGAAAAAATATCCACAACGGGAATTTGCCGACTATTATCGGGCGGGTTCCTTGAAAATAATCGACTGCGAACGTGATTTAAAACAGACTGCAGCACCCTGGACGGGAGCGCTGCCGGAGCTGCAAACCTACGAAGAACGGGGCGCCCGGATGCTCAGCAAAAGCGCCTGGCAGGGGAAGTGTTTGACCTGCTACTGGGCAGCCATGGCCAATGTTGAAATCCAATGGGACTTTGATCGTGATATTAAGAAATATCGCTTTGAAACCTATTGTTACGGTCCCAAATCCTGTCGGTATTATAAAATGGGTCGGAGCCGGTCGGTTCCTTATAAAAATCGGGATTCCGCCATCGATGACGGCTACCTGGACGAACTCTGCACCGAAGGCCGGGATGATGATGACTAAACTCGCGACAGCCCATCCGGGTCAAGATAAACCTGGCGGGCCCGGAAGGTTTGGGGTACTGGAGTTAAAAGAACCGTCCCCTTGATATTCAAAAGTGCCTCAAAATGATGTGATCAGCATAGCAGGTTTGGATCAAGCATGCGATACGTCATCTTTTGAGGCACTTACACGTTATCAATTAAAATTTACATTTACTAGGCAAATAAGGTTGAAGGATGTTTTTCTGGGTAGCGGTAAGATCAGGTAATTGATAACGTTCAATGCGGTTGGCTAATTCGTTTTTAACGATCAGGTCAACATCGGTCTTCTCGGGACTCATATCATCAGAAACGCCATACTTACTAAAAATTTCACTTAAGTAATGTTCATCTCGATAATTCTTAGGCGTTCGACCGCTCAAGAAGGTATTTTTTTCTTGTGCAGTTTTCAGGTTTTGCATATATTTTGAGTCGACCTTTAAGTTAACGCCTTGCAAGGAGCGATTAACATTTCGCATCATTTCTTCATCTAGAATTAACTTTTCAAAGCTACCACAATACCATGCCGACATATGACCGGGATAACACCAAACGGTATCAATATCGGTAATATAGTAGGGGAGTATGGTGGTCAGTAAACTTTCAACACCGGCCTGATAATCGACCTTGGCCGAATCCGCTAAACTGCCAACCATTGTACAGCCGATCTTTAATTCTATGCAAAACTCATAAAAAATCGTCGAGATGTAAACGGTTTCAGCTGTTCCGTAGGCTGGCTGGACACTTCTCATATCGGTTGAGGCAGAACATGGACAGAGCGTCACATCAATGCCGGGAGAGAGAAGCTGGGCATACACAATCCCGGCAAAAGAAAGGGCAAGGTCATGAATGGCAAGGCCAAGCAAACTAGGTGGTCCAGTTAAGTTTGTTAAGGTACAGGGGAAGATGACGATATTCTGTTTTTCTTCAATTGTTGCATCTAAATTTTCTAAGCATTCATGATCATAGGCTAATGGGGACATGGGACAAAGTCCTTGTGTCATGATCGGCTCATCCCATTTATCATGGAATTTCTTGACCAATTGGAAGGCAGCTCTCATGCTTTGATAGATATCGCCATTTTTTGAGTTGCCAGCGGTCGCCCTCATTGCATTGGAAATCCATTTATCACTGTATTTAGGAGCATGGCAATTTGTCCAATATACTGATCCTCCGTATCATTTCCTTCTGGTTCGACCACACTGGGATTAGCACACTCGTACAAATCTGAAGTTTGGGTCAGTTGATACATTTTGATAACATCGTCAATCGTTCCTTTTTGGTATTTTTTTGACTCATTATTATAAATTATTGGGACGTTACCAAACGGGCTGGTTGCAGTAATTCGTTGTGGGGTAAGATCAGTATACTCATATTTTGGCAAGCTACTCAGCGCTTTTTCCAAGAGTTCGTTAGAAATAAAAACGCGGTCTCCCTCTACTTTTGCACCGTGCTTTTTAAATAGGTCTAACGCCTTTTCAGTACCAAAAGCGATCCCAATATTTTCGAGAATGTCTCTGATATACTTATGAATCTCTCCAATTGTGTTAGCATCTAATAATCTTGGCATGTTTTTCTCCTTAATCGATATATTTTTTAAACGATTGTTATTTTATCGATGGTATTTACGATGCGTTTGTTATTTCCCCTAAGTTATTATGAAAAAATTTTAGCATGGAATTAACAAACCAGTCAAGCTCTTATAAAGTATGTTGGTCTTTTGCTAGCGGTGTCATGTCTTAACAGAAGGAAACCGTGCCTGACAGAACCTGTCAAGGCCACAAGGGAGCGGGGACGGTGTACCGAATCTTGACCTTTTTGGAAGTCGCCAAGCCGCTGCAAATCAAAATAGGGGACAAAAAAACAGGCGATCGGCCAGTAGCCACGGGGGCACTGACCGGCCTACCTGTTGTTGCTGATCATCAAGAACGGCGGCGTGGTTCTAAACCAAGTCATCCGGTCTTATTTTTTGCTGTTTCCTTTAGGTTTTGCTGGTGCTTGATTGCTTTGGTCAATGGTTTTATCTTTTGTTTTTTCAATGACCGGCTTTTTAGCATGCTTGTCATTGGCTGCTTTTAAAATGTCGCCGGTGGTCGCATCAATTTTTATCGGATTCGCTTTTTTACCGGTTTGAATAATAACCTTGTAAACCATCACATCGTTGTCTGCCCCCAATCGGATCGAAACAAATGCGCCGTTACTTACCGAATCCAGGGCAATCTGTACGGCGTTTTCAAATGAAATGGCTGGCAGAACCACCGCGGGTTCTGCGGTTGTCGGATCGGTTATTGGGTCGGTAGCTGGATCAGTTACTGGATCAGTTACTGGATCAGCTGTCTCAGGTTCGTTTTCCGATTCGAGTTTTAACACGTCACCGGTCAGCGCATCAATTTTTACCATATGCATCACTGCGCCGGTCTTAACCTGAATCTGGTACACTTTTACAGCATGCTGTTTGCCAAGTTTAATGGAAACTACCGAACCTTGGGGCACCGCTGCTAAAGCAATTTCGATGGCTGCGCCAATGGTGAGGACGCCAGATTGGGGCTCTTCCGCAACAAGCGGTGGATCTGGCGTAACCGGGTTCGCCACAGCTTCCGTTTCAGCAAACACCATCCCGGTGGTGCTAAATGCTAACAAGCCGCTTAAAACAAACGTGACTAATCGTTTTTTCATCGTGTTGATCTCCTTTTATTTTTTAAAATGACAGGCGCTTGCGAAGCTCGATGTAAAGCCCAGGGCACTTTCGCAATGACCTATTTAAAACCTAATCCAGCATTAATATTTGGCAATAAAAAAACAACGTCATGACACGTTGCACAAAAACACCATAAACGGGTGCTATGATTTGCAACTGGCTGTCATATAAAAATTACTTAGACCCTCTAGCTTTGCGTCCCTACCTTTCGATAAGTTTGCCAAATATTTAATTATCATTATAATATTACAATTTTCTGTTTTTGTCAAACTAAATATTAATTATGAGGAACCCGTGCCGGCCCCAAACGATAGAAACCGGCAAAGCGGGGTATATAGTGTCATATCAGAATCATCGGAATCCAAAAGCGGTTGGAGAAAGAGGAAAAAATATGAAACAGAATGACCGGAACTTTTTGTGGAAACGGATTGCCAAGAAGAAAAACACCGAAAGCCAGCAAGCGACCATGGCCCCGAAAGTCAAGAAAGCCTGGCGGAGACGGCTGGGCGAAGCGGATTATCAGGAGATGATGGTGGAGTGTAATTCCGAGGCGATGGCGCTGCTGGTTAAAACCGAAGGCGGCTGGGTCTATTGTTATAACAACTGGGAGCACGAAAAAATGACCGGTTTCGGCCAGAAAGCGATTCGCAATCAGCATTTAAAAATGGTGCTCGGGGAAGCCTATTATCCGATCTACGAAAAAAACGCCGACTATTGCCGGGAAAGTGGGGAAACCATTCTTTTTAAGGGCACGGCCTGCTGGAATGGTCAAATCAGGGAGCGGATGTGTCGGATGACTCCGGTTGAAAATGACGGGCAGGACTTTATCGTGGTGACCGAGTTGAACACCAAAGTGCTTAAGGACTGGATGGCTAAAAACCAGCTGGCCACGACCCGCTTTGACCAGATGTTTCAGACCCACACCGTCACCATGCTGTTGCTCGAACCGAAGTCGGGGCGCATTGTCGATGCCAACCCGGCGGCTCTGGCCTTTTATGGCTATTCCCTGGAGGAGCTCAAGACCATGACCATTGACCAGCTCAGCACCCTGTCTGAGGCGGCGGTTGATGATCAGCGGCAGTCGTCCTTGCTGTTTCCCCACCGGCTGAAAAGCGGCGCGATCCGGATGGTCGATGTCCACGCCAGCCTCCTGGAGATTGACGACCAGCAGTATCTTTTTTCGGTCATCACCGATGCCACCGAACGGGAACAAAATGCCGCCGCCCTTTATCGGCAAAAGGAGCTCCAGAAAACCGTCATGGATGCCATCCAAGATGGGGTGATTGCCACCGATGCCGCGGCTAACATCAGCTACCTCAATCCGGCGGCCGAGCTGGCCAGCGGTTGGCAGCTTTTGGATGTACTGGGCAAACCCTTTGAGGCGATTTTCCCGATCTGTCATGAATATACCCGGGAGCCCCTGACCGGGCTGGTGGCTCAGGTTCTTGAGGACGGCCAGGGCCAGCAAATCACGGCACCCACGGTGCTGTTTAACAAGGATGGCCTGATGATTCCGATCGAAACCAGCCTCGCCCCGATCCGTGCCAAAAACGGCAGCATCGACGGCGTGGTGATGGTCTTTCGGGATATTACCTTATCCCGGGAAAAGAAACGCCGAATTGAATACTTAAGCTACCACGATGCCCTGACCGGCCTTTACAATCGGCGCTTTTATGAGCAGTATTTTAGTCAGAAGGCGATCAAGCTGATCCATCCGATGGCTTTTGTGATGGGCGACATCAACGGCCTGAAGATGACCAACGACGTTTTTGGCCATACCATCGGGGATCTGCTGCTCCAGTCGATTGCCAAAACCCTCAAGCTTGTGGCTGGTGCCCGCAATCAGGTGATCCGCTGGGGCGGCGATGAATTCATGATTGTGATGCCGGGGTCGGATCTCAAGGATGCCGAAAGGCTGGTCAAAGGGATCAAGGAACAGCTAAAGGACATTTGCATTAACGGCACCATTGAAGCCAGCGTTTCCTTTGGGATGGCGCTTAAAAAGAGCCGTGATGATGAACCCGGGGCAGTCCTTAAAAAAGCCGAGGAAATGATGTATCAGATCAAGCTGTTAGAAAGCAAAAGCATGCGGGGCACCACCATTAACGCCCTGCTGGCAGCCCTCGATGAAAAAAAGGCCGAAACCAAGGCTCATACCATGCGCTTGTCCGATCACGTCATGAAGCTGGCCGAGCTGTTGGCTCTCAACGTCGAAGCCAAGAACCGCCTGATCCTGCTGACCATGCTCCACGATATCGGCAAGGTGGGAATTCCCGATCACATTCTCGGCAAGCCCGGGAGCCTCACCGAAGAGGAATGGCAGATCATGCAAACCCATTCGGAAATCGGCTATCGGATCGCCACCAATGTGCCGGAACTCCATGTGGTGACGGAGGAAATCCTCCATCATCATGAGAAATGGGACGGCAGCGGCTATCCGGCCGGCCTCAGCGGTGAAAAGATCCCGCTTAACAGTCGGATTCTGGCCGTTGTCGATGCCTATGACGTGATGACCCATGATCAGGTTTACCAGCCCGCCCGTTCCCATGAAGAGGCCATCCGGGAATTACGGGACCAGGCCGGCAGCCAGTTTGATCCTCGGCTGGTAGACCGTTTCATTAACCAGCTGTCCCACTGGTGATTGCCGAAATACCGAAACCATTATAAACTCAAACTTCGCACATAATAATCGAGCAAAATCATCGTAAATCCGATGTTGCAAACATAAAAATAGCATGAGAACACCAGATTTGTTATAATTGAGTTGCTAAAAACAAACAAACAAGCTGGAGGCTCATGCTATGAAAATTATAACACAAACCTGTGCAGACTTAAATTCCAATTTCAAACTTGTCACCCGTTTTTTAAGAAATTATCAGGTTAGCCTGCTTTTGAAGCAATGCAACGCCTATAAAACCAGAGGCTTTTCAGTGATTTCGGTTTTTGAGTATCTGTTAAGTGTGATTTTTACCAACCGATCGATGTACATGAATTATGTGACCAGTCACCATTGTCCGGAGTTTGGGAAAGATACGATCTATCGCTTCATGAACTCCCCCAAAATCCATTGGCAGAAGTTTACCACGTTGCTGGCCGCCCGGGTGACCAATCAGAGTCTTACCCGTCTTACCAATGAATCCCGGGAAAATGTTCTGATTGTTGATGATACCCTGTTTGAGCGAGACCGCTCGAAAAATGTGGAGCTGTTGTCCCGCGTCTTCGACCATGTGAAGCATCGCTATACAAAAGGATTTCGCCTGTTGACGCTGGGGTGGTCTGACGGGAACACTTTCATTCCGGTTTCCGGTTCACTGTTGTCATCTTCCGATGATAAAAATCTTCTGATCAAGGCGGATGACAGTCTGGATAAACGCAGCATTGCAGCCAGACGACGAAGCCAATCGGGACGCAAAGCGACGGAAGTGATGCTTGAGTTGATCCGATCTGCCCTGAAATCGGGGATCAGCGCCAGCTATGTGCTGTTTGACACCTGGTTTTGCAGTCCATCCTCCCTGATTGCCGTTAAAAAAACGGGGATTGACGTCATTGCCATGGCAAAGAAGACACCCAAAATTCACTATCTTTTTGATGGCGAAAAGAAATCTGTCAAAGCCATCTATTCAGCCTGCAAAAAACGCCGGGGGCGATCACGATACCTGCTTTCAGTGGACGCCGCGATTCAAAAAGATGACATCACCATACCGGTCAGACTTGTTTTTGTCAGAAACCGAAATAAACGCAATGATTACCTGGTTCTGATTACAACCGATCTCACTCTTTCCGAAGATGACATCATTCGCCTTTACGGAAAACGCTGGGCAATTGAGGTTTTTTTCAAAGTATGCAAATCCTATCTGAAACTGACAAAATCCTTCAGAGGACTGTCTTTTGATGCCCAGACGGCTCATGTTGCCATTGTCTTTACCCGCTACACAATGCTGTCACTGGAAAATCGGTTTAACCTTGATGTGCGCAGCATCGGGGAATTGTTCTACTGGACATGTGATGAACTGGCTGATATCACTTATCAGGAGTCTTATATTCTGCTGATTGAGCTGATGCTGAGTGTTTGTCAGGATATTCTTCACCTCAGTGATGAAAAAATGGACGTGTTGCTCAATCAGTTCCTTCAGAATTTGCCGGCAATGATAAAAAGTAGCCTGAAACCTTGCGCCTGAATGGATGTTTTTCAGGAAAAGTCCTTTGCAGCAACGTTTTAGAGTGTTTTTAATGTGCGAAGTTTGAGTTACAAACTTACGACACCCCCCATTTCGGTGAAGTTTATTAAACCCGTTTCAGGCCATCGGGATCAATGTAAACCTGTCGAGCCCGGAAGGGGCCGGGGACGGTGTACTGGATCTTGAACTTTTCGAAGTCGCTGAGACGCTGCGAATGAAAATAGGGTTCATCAAAACACAGGCTATCGGATCGCAACCATCGGGGCACAAGCCGCTCATCCTGCTGCAGCTGATAATCAATCACCGCGGCAATAATGGTCATAAAATGTTGTTCGTCATGATCCAGGGCATCCAGCTCCAGAGGCGTGTCAAGGCTGCTGATAAAGGCCATATCACCGGATATCAGCAGCGTCAGCAGCTGGTTGATACTGGTGTCCAGATCGGGATAGTCGTAAAGATTTTTGAGATATTTATTGCCAATCATAGCCGAGATCCTCCCCCAGGTATTTAATAAAATTAATTTGTCGCTCCCCCAGCAGTCCCACGGGGACAAAGACCTTAACAATCGCCAGCAGCTGAGCTTTACTGGTGATCTTCAGGGTTTTACACAGCAGGGCGGCATCGGTAAAATCTTTGGCCGGTTCGGGTCGAGCGGCTAGAATCTTCATGGCTAGCAGTTGTTCGGCTTTAGGTTTAAGAATCTTCAGATTGGTATAGGTTTTGAAGGTTTCCAGTTCTTCTGAGATAATCGATTTTAAAGGCTCTTTTATTTCGTCATTGATCCAGCCATCGGAAAGACCAAAAACAAACTGGGTATTTTTCAGGATGTGTTCTAGCAGTTTGTCATTAGCCAAACTGAACACGCAGTCGATATCTTTGGTGGCCGGGCGATTGTCAAACACCATGGTCATAATACAACCACCGTAAATGGTCAGTTCTAGCTGCATGGCATTTTCCTTGAGCTGCTGATTCAGGTAGTCAAATATTTCCAGCAATTTACTTTTATCCAGCAAGCCAATGTCATTGTGAGCTTCCATCAGTTCCTCCATTTTGATGCGGGGTGCGCATTTCGTTACGGATATTATATCATATTATCAACAGATCAAAAAACATAACTCATTATCATTCAGATCACGCACTGTTAATTGACCCCGCTGATCGGCTATAATGATTATAATTAAGCAAAAAAAGGAGTGGAATAATGATTAAATTTATTACCGGAATCACAGCAGTATTGATTGTGCTGGCGGTGGGCACTTTAGTTGTCAAAAACCAGAAACCGCAAATTGAATTGGGGGTGGCGCACAACAAGCTTCGTGAAATACCCACTACACCCAACGCCGTTTCGACGGAAACGGTGCAAGCGGACAAGTTAATTAAAGCACTGCCATTCAAGCAAACATTAGCGGCCTCAAAAGCGGCCATGAAAGCGGCGTTGGCGGCCTATGGCGGCATCGAAATAAAAACCGAAACCGACAGCTATATCTATGCCGTTGCCACCACCGCCACCCTCAAATTTCACGATGATATTGAAATCTACTTTGATCAGGACAACAACCGCGTCCAGTACCGGTCAGCATCACGGGCCGGCTATTCTGACGGCGGCTTAAACAGAGCCCGATATCAAGCCATTGCGGCCGCCTATCAAAATAATTAACCATCAATTTAAGCCCGTCCTGCCCCTGACAATCGTGTCATCAGCTTAAAATTTTATTGTAAAATAAAAATAGCCCAATTTCGCCAGCAATCCCCCCGGGATCAAAAGCGACATTGGGCTATTTTTAGGGTGTAGCGTGACCGCAAGGCTAGTTTTTTAAGGGGCGCTTAGACTAGCGAAAGAAAAGCGCTTTAATCAGCTTGGCCTGCCAGGGCTTAAAGGAAGAACGCAGGGCCTGTCGTGAAGCTGCCTGAAAGATTTCGGCTTGACTTGGATAGGCAAAGATAAACTTTAGAAAGGCGCCGGGGCTAAGCTTTTGTTGAATCGCCAGGCTGGCAAGGGGCATGATTTCGCCGGCTTTGTCACCGACCAGGGTAGCGCCGATTAATTTATTGCGGTTGCCGACAATCAGTTTTAAAAATCCCTGGGTATCATTTTCAGCCTGGGCCCGATCATTGTCAGCTAGCGGCACCAGAATGGCACTTTTAAAGCACTTGGCTTCCCGGGCCATGGCTTCGGTATAACCGACATGGGCAACCTCGGGTTTGGTGTAGGTTGTCCAGGGAACCGCTGCGTAGTTGGCTTTGGCGCCTAAGTGGAAAAGACTGTTTTTGATGACAATGCCGGCCTGGTAGCTGGCCATATGGGTGAACTGATAGGGGCCGGTGACATCACCGCAGGCATAGATATTTTTAATGTTGGTTTGCATTTTCTTATTGGTGATAATATAACCCCGCTTATCAACGGCAATGCCCAGCTGATCAAGACCCAGACCGGCGGTAACCGGCGCGCGCCCCAGTGAAACCAGCAGTTGGTCGCCATTGATTTCTTGGCTGACGCCATCTTTTTCGATCAGCACCGCAATCCCATCGGCTTTTTTTGAGACGGCCAGGATTTTGGTCGATAATTTCAGGTTGATCTTTTCGGCGCGGAAGATTTTCTCCATCAGCGGCCCGACCTCCTGATCATCTTTGGTAAATAAGGCGGGGCTGAAATCGATGATCGTGACGGCTGAACCAAGATGGCAAAAACCCTGTCCCAGTTCCAGGCCGATCGGCCCGCCGCCTAATACAATCAAATGGTCTGGCCGTGTTTTCAGATTAAAGATATTCTGGTTGGTCAGGTAAGCAACGGTGTCTAAGCCTTTGATTGGCGGGACGGCTGCCGTCGAGCCAGTGGCAATGGCGATCGCTTTACTAGTAATCAGCTGGTCGTTAACCGCGACCGTGTGGCGGTCTCGCAGCTGCGCTTGGCCAACCACCACGGTAACCCCTAAAGCTTCAAATCGTTCGACTGAATCATGGGGTGCAATGGTGGCAATGACCGCTTGAACACGGCTCATCAGTTCATCAATCTTGACCGCATCAATGGTGGCATGAATCCCAAAGCTTTGGGCATTAGCAATCTCTTTGGCCAGATGAGCCCCTTTTAAAAAACTTTTGCTGGGGACACAGCCGGTATTGAGACAATCGCCGCCCATTTTTTCGCTTTCGACCAGCACCACCCGGGCGCCCAATGCGGCCGCACCAGCCGCTACAACAAGTCCGCCGCTGCCGGCGCCGATAACAACAAGATCAACTTGTTTTTTCATGGTATCTACCTCTTTCGTTAATAAAATCGGGTTCAGGCATACAATATGCCTGTCGAGCATGATCGGATCATGATAATCATTGATAAAGACCAACTATTCTGTTATTCTTAAGGGGAGTCACCGGCACACAAATATCCTGCCAGCAGGTTGATTCTGATAAGAAAAAAATGAGTAACACATATAGGTGTAATACATAAACGAGGGGGGTGGGCTACTGTGATCGATACAAAACTGCGAGGCGTCTTTCAGCCGCTTTTTAATGGCCTGGCGCGGGGCTTAATTAAATTGAAGCTAAGCTCGAATACCATTTCTCTGGCGGCCTTTGGCGTGGGGCTTGGAGCCAGCTTATCAATTGCCATGGGGCATCTTGTGCCAGCCCTGATCTTGTTATGGCTGTCTGGCTTGTTGGATGTTTTAGATGGCAGCGTCGCCCGTTTGACGGCGACCGCATCACCGCTCGGCGCCTATCTGGATCTGATTTTTGATCGGATGGTCGAGTCGGCCGTGATTTTGGCTTGCTTTTTTTTATTACCCCAATATGCGCTGGCCTACCTCTTATTTTTTGTGGCGGTCTTATTTAATTTTACCACATTTATCGTTGCGGGCGCACTTTTTAAAAATAACAGTAGCAAAAGCATGCATTATGATATCGGCATCGCCGAAAGAACCGAGACCTTTATTGTTTTCACGCTGATGCTCTTGTTTCAACCCTTTGCCGGCCTAATCTTAATGATTTTTAATGGCCTGATCTTTTTAACCGGAGGTCTCCGTTTTTTGCGGATTATCAGGAGCGCTGCTGATGACTTTTCTTAAAAACCAAGATGACCAGCGGATCCGCCTGACCGGCCCGCAAAAAAAAGCCGTGAAAAACATCTTGCTGCTATTACTACTGTTGCTGCTCATCGGAGGCGCTTACGATTATCGTGATGATTTAAGCCGGCTGATCGGCCTGCTGTCGGCGGGATCATTGGATGATGTGGTTACTTTGATCGCTTCCTTTGGTTTATGGGGGCCGGTGATCAGTATTCTGCTGATGATTTTGCAGGCTTTTATTGCACCGATTCCCTCATTTCTGATCACCGCCGCTAACGGGGTCATCTTTGGGGTCTTGGGGGGGATTATGATCTCCTGGTTGGGCGCCATGCTGGGGGCTGCCGGAACCTTTTATTTGGCCCGTTATCTGGGACTGGCATTCGTCAGAAAAATTCAAAAAAGTGGGGGATTGATCAAAAAAGTTGATGAGATCAGCGGCCGATATGGGACTAAAGTGGTCCTGCTGGCCCGCTTGCTGCCTTTTATTTCCTTTGACTTTATCAGTTATGCAGCCGGTTTAAGTAATATCAAAGCCTTGCATTTCTTTATTGCCACCGGCCTTGGGATGATCCCGGGAACCATTGCCTATGTCCTTTTGGGTAATCAAATATTAGCCTTAAGCCGATATTCTGTCGGGATTACGCTGCTTGTCCTGATTGCCACTGTCGTGGCTTTGATCGGTGCCAAACTTATAAAAAAATTTCAGTTAGGAAAAAAATGATGAATACAAAGCGTAACAGCAATCGTTTAATCAAAAGGCTGGCGGTAAGCCTAATGATCGTGATTGGCGTCCTCGGATTGGGAGCCTGTAGCCAGTCAGCCCAGCCGCCTAAAACAGTGGCTGATTTCAAGTCCTGGGATGAGGTCACAAGCGCTGGTCAAGATCAGCCAGTCACCATTTTAATGTGGGGCGGAAATGAAAGTGTCAATCAGTACATCGATCAGTATGTTGCCGACCATGTCAAAGAAGCCTATGGGATTAGCTTAAAAAGGGTGCCCATGAATGCACCCGATTATATTACCAAGCTGCTCAACGAGAAAAAAGTAAGCTCGAGGCAGGCAGCGCCGATTTGGTCTGGATCAATGCCGAAAACTTTGCCACCGCCAAGGCGGCGGGCTTACTGGCCGGGCCGATAACGCCCTTGTTACCCAATCTAAACCGCTATTATGATTTGAACGCCGCCGATTTAAATTACGATGCGGGCATCCCGATTGACGGTTATGAAGCGATCTGGGGGCGCGCCCAGCTGGTCATCAGTTATGATGCGGCGGTGGTGCCCAACCCGCCCAGAACCTATGCCGAACTGCTGGCTTGGGCCAAAGCCAATCCCGGCAAGTTTACCTACCCCCGCTTGCCCGATGATTTTGTCGGCAGTGCCTTTGTCCGAAACGCTTTTTATGAATTAACCGGCCAGTCGGACCTCTTTCAGGGTGATCTCAGTGCCGCCGAATTTGAGGAATTGGCCCAACCGGTGGTCGCCTATTTCAAAGAATTAAACCCCTATCTCTGGAATCAGGGGCAATCATTTCCGGCCAGCCAGGAACAATTGGATGCCCTCTTTAAAAATGGCGAGGTCGACATGACGATTGGCTTTGAAGTCGGTAAGACTGCCGGTTTAGTGGCCGCACAGGTTTATCCGGAGACCGTCAAGACTTATGTTTTTGATAGCGGCACCATTGGCAATGCCCATTATCTGGGGATTCCCTTTAATGCCCCCAATCCCGCCGGCGCCTTGCTGGTGATCGATTTTTTGCAAAGTCCGGAAGCCCAAATCGAAAAAATGAAGCCGGCTGTCTGGGGGGATATGCCGGCGGTGGCGGTCGCTCAGCTCAGTCCGCCCCAGCAGGCGTCCTTAAGGGCGGTCGAAGCGGAATCGGGCGCCCTGAGTCTACAAGAACTGACCGCCAAACGGCGACCGGAAATGAAGGCCGTCTATCTGGAGTGGATCAAAAATCTCTGGGTTGAGCAGATCGCCGGCCAGTAAAAATCAAGCGGAGGGTTAAAAGCAATGAAAACACTTGTTTTAGTGGGTGGCGGACATGCCCATGTTCACGTCATCAAGCTGTTGGCCAAAGCACCAATAACCGATGTTGCGGTGATTTTGATTTCGACCAATAAAAAACAGTATTATTCGGGAATGGCCTCGGCCTATCTCGAAGGCCTTTATAGCGAGGCTGACTTTTCCTTTGATTTACCGCGACTATGCGCCCACAGCGGGATTAGCTTTATTGAAGATACCGTTACGGCCATCGACCCAGTCGCCAACAGCCTGCAAACCGCCGCCGGTTTACGGGTCGCCTTTGATATCCTGTCCCTGGATACCGGATCAGAACTGGCCGGAAAAAACATTCCGGGCGCCCAGGAGTTTGCCCAGATGATCAAACCCTTAGGCAATTTAATCGGCCTGAAGGAAGCCTTAGAAGCTGCCGATCGGCCGCTCAACATCGTGATTACCGGAGCCGGCGATTGGCTGGGATTAGAGTTTCCCAGTCACCGGCTCCACTATGTCCGCCTAGCGGTCTAGAGGGCTAGTGGCTGACCGCCTTGTGAATGATCCAGAAATAATAGTATCTCCTTGACGGCAACTTTCCTTTATTTCAGGTTAAATTTGTGTTATTATAAAGTCATTGTTATTAGCAAAAAATTAATTGAAAGAGAACCAATATTTCGCAGCATAAATAATCTTTAGCCAGCAATTGCAAACCAGCTAGCATCTTAATTATAAAAGATTAACTAACGGTAACTAAGGTCAGTAAGCGAGGAGATATGATGCAGATTGTTATGGTACATGGCTACTTTTTAAAGGGAACCGGCAGCAACCTTTTTGTCGAGAATAGCTGTCGGGAATTATGCAAAATGGGCCATCAGGTGAATCTTTTCTGTCAGGAAAATGATCCTGATCAATTTGACTTTATCGAAAAAGCATTCGATTTTAATAACCAAAACAGTCAAAGTTGGATCGTTTACCAGAACGAGACCCCCTATCCGGGCAAGTGCCACCTGTATCGTCCCAACCTGAACGGTTTTTTACCGGTTTATGTTTATGATGACTATCAAGGCTATCAGGTCAAAACTTATACTAACTGCAGCAAAGCAGAAATTGAGTCCTATCTTGAAAACAACCGTCGAGCGATCGATACGGCGCTGATCAGCAGCCAAACCGATATGGTTTGGACCAACCACACGATTATGCAGCCGGTTTATGTCGCCCGAAGTCACTTGGGTCTGGGTCTATGTCATCATGTCATGACGGTTCATGGCAGCTGTTTGAATTTCTCGGTCAGAAACAGTGTCCTGCTTCAGGATTACGCCCGCGAAGCGATTGCCAACGCCGACCGAATTGCCTTTGTCAGTCATTTTTCAGAAAATGAGTTTCTCGAATTTTTTGACAATGATCTTGAGATCAAAGAAAAATCAATCGCCATCCCAGGCGGCGTGGATCTGCAAAAGTTTATCACCCTCACGGACAGCAGTCAAAAACAAGCGGTCATTGACAGCCTTGTGAGTGAACTGAAAATTGCCGCCCAGCAGTTGGGCAATAAGCCGAATCTCGATGACGGGCTCTGGAAAACCGATCCCGATATTATTGCTAAGCTTGAAAAAATTGACTTTAGCAATGAACAAATCGTTTTGTATTATGGCAAATATTTATGGACAAAAGGCGTCCAGCTGATCATTGCAGCCGCGCCGCTGATTATGATGGATCACCATCAGCTGCGCTTTTTGCTGGTCGGGTTTGGGTCATCCCGATCCTATTTCGAAGCGATGATTGCGGCTTTGGACCAAGCTGATCAAGCTGCCTTTATCAAGCTGATTAGCCACCCGGAAACCGCTGATGGCGAAATCGACCCGAGTTCAGCCCGGTTCTTTACAGCCTTACTCAAAAAACTGGATGATCCGGATTTTGCCAGCGCTTATTTTGCGGAGGCCAAAGATAAAATTGCAGAAGCCTTTGTCCTGACCGGTTTTTTAGGCCATAATCAACTAAAAAGCCTGATCGCCTGTGCCGATATTACCGTTGCAACCTCAATCTTTCCCGAAGCCTTCGGTCTGGTGGCCGCCGAAGCCCTATCATCGGGGATTATTCCGGTACAAACCGATCACAGTGGCTTCTCTGAGGTCATTAAACGATACATCGATGAATTTGATGATGTTTTTGATCGACACAGCTTGAAACAACTGCTTTTAGATGATCAATTGGCCTTAAATCTGGCCAGTAATATTTCTGTTTTGCTAAGTGACTATCAGGCGATGAGTAGCCAGGAAAGACAGCTGATTCGGGAACGGGCCAGAAAGATCAGTGTTGACAACTACTCCTGGGAGTCGGTGGTTAAAAACTACATCAATCCTTTGATTGAAAGATAGACTAAAATCAAGAGATTCGAATAAGTGGAGGAAGCGATGAAAACATTTAAGTACAGTACCATTGTGACCCTAATCCTGACGCTATTATCAGCCATTGCTATTTTCGCCATTGATGATGTGGTTCCAAATATCTTAAACGGTCCAATGAAAGACCATATCCTTGATAATATGGATAACTACAATGCCTTTCTATTTGGTATTTTTACTGGTTCGCTGGTCAGTTTTATCGTTGCGGTGGTAGGTTATGCCACTGAGCGAAGACGGCTGATTGCTGAAATTTGGAACAATGCCAGAAAGCTGACCATTGATTTTAAATTATTGTTGCTGGATAACATCGATTTCAAAGATTTGACCCAAGACAAGCTTTCGAAAACAATTGAAGATCAGCAAGGATTCAACCAACAGGTTAGAGAATGGTTGACTTTTCACAGTTCACCCTACATGATGAATATTATGCAACTGGATTTTTTGATTAATCATGGCGAAACCGCCAATCTGATTAAAACCCTCGAAAAAAATATAAAAATACTTCGCAGTGTCGTTGATGGTTTTATGAACGCCTATTTAAATAAACGGTTAAAAGATAACTATGGTGATGTCGACATCGAAAAACTGTTTGCCGTAATAACAGATCAGGATGAAGAGAAGGTTCTTCAGACTGTGGAGGATCTGCTGGAGGATATCTTTAAATTTCTCAATAAAAAATAAAGGAGAAGATCTCATGGAAATAATGACTTGGTCACGACCAACTAGCCCGGTGGGTGCAAGCCCGGTGATCGTTTCGGAATATGTACTCAATGAGCTGGGCATTTTTGTCAAGCGTGAAAAACGGATGCCCAAGAAAGCCAAGTTTACCGCCCTGACCGGTTTTCGGATCGGCTATGCAGCCGTTCCCGGAACCGACTACCGCGCCGCGCCGCTCGATCGCAATGCGATTCTCTGGCACAAGATCACCCGCATCCAAGAAGCCGGGGAGAGTTGCCTGACCATCTCGGGAAATCGCCAGGACACGATCAATTTGTGTTTTGATCCGGACAATCGCGAGGCGGTTCAGGAATATATCAAAACGATGCGACAACAGCACCCGATCGTTCGGGCAGCCGATTACGACGCGGCGGCCTGGCTGTGCTGGCGGGATGATGATGACTGGGGTGATCCCCAACAGCCGCTGACCGAGATGATCGCCCTGGAATTAGAGACGGAGCGCTTTATTGAAGCTGAGCTGTTAGCAGAAACCACCCTGATCGGGGTTCGCGAAACACCAGAATCTCAGGCCTTCACGGTGCTAAATGATCGTCCGAAATGCTGTCATAACTGCGGTGAAGCGCTGGCTCTTGATGGAAATTTCTGTCCCCACTGCGGCAGTCCGATTCAGCCAGATTAAGCCAGCATCGAAGCAATTGCCTTACTGCCTAAAATGACATCAACGAAATGAGGATTTAGCAATGGAAAGATTTCTAGTAACTGTCAATCATCAGATTCGCATCACCATCGTCGGCCTGTGCTTGCTGGCGACGATTTTTGTCGCGGTTTATTTTAATTACTTTAAGGGCATTGATGTGGTTTATACCCATCTCTTTTATGTCGTGATTGTGATGGTGGGTTTGTGGTACAAGCGTTATGTGATCCAGTTGGCGATATTTCTGGGACTATTCCATATCGTGATGGACTATCTCAGCAATGGTGCCTTTTTAATGCCGCCGCTGCTACGCGCCAGCATTTTGCTGTTTGTCGCCTCGGGGATCTATCTTCTGATCAATCAGCTGGAATGCAGCCATAAAAATCTCGATCAGGTGATGAAAAGCGTCGGCGATGGCATTATCGTCGTGGATCTGGACCAGCGGGTGACAATGCTGAATCGCGTCGCCGAAGAACTGACTGGCTGGTCGAGTGATGAGGCTCGCGGCGAAAGCTTTGCGCAGGTCTTTAAACTGTCCCATGAAAACCCCGAATATCAGGTGCCCAATCCAGTTGATGCGGTCTTAAAAACCGATTTGCCGACCGGCTCTACCAAACATGCCGTGATCACTGATCGCCAAGGCAACCGCTTCAATATTGAAGACAGCGCCACGCCAGTAAAGGACGCTGAGGGCATTACCACCGGGGTGGTGTTGATTTTTCGGGATATTACCGCACAGCGGGCGCAGAACGAACAAATTGAATACCTGAGCTACCACGACCACCTGACCGGCCTTTATAACCGTCGTTATTTTGAGAAAGAACTTAAACGGATCGACGGTCGCCGTCATTTCCCGCTATCGATTATTATGGGCGATATCAACAATCTCAAAATGATTAATGATTCTTTTGGCCACCTGGCTGGCGATGAAGTGATTTATGCGGCCGGCAAAACGCTAAAGAAATTCTGTCGACCAAACGATGTCATCGCCCGCTGGGGTGGCGATGAATTTGTCCTTTAATAGGAAATTACGCAAAACAAGAAAAAATAAAATAAACGCCCAAAAGGAAAAAAGGGTATAACAAACAAGCCTTCAAACGAATGAAAAAAGATCAGAAGATGAAGAGATCCTCATCATCGAAGAAAGCATCATTAAA
>JAHIQT010000110.1 GCA_018903255.1 Bacillota bacterium
ATCCCGGGATTTAATAATCATCCCCATTTCCACCCCGTTGATGGAGACCCAGGATTTTTCCGACAAACTGCCCGGTAGCAGCTGACCACTGGCATCGGTATAGGCAATCATTTTGCCAGAAAACAGAACCATCAGTAAAGTTGTGATGATACTGATCAAACCAATAAGGACAACAAAAATTAGCGCCATGCTTGCTTCCTCTTTCGTAAAAAATTTAATGACGATAGCTGGGTTTATAAAAATCGCTTTGCAAGGATACTTTCCATTAAATAGAATGCTTCGATTATATCTAAACAATATGACGGCGTCAAGCGGGAAGGATGTTTTAGCAATCAGGCTATGAATAGCGATACGGGGCAAGCTGTCACACCACTAAATCAGACTTTACCAAAAAATCACTGAGGCTGATTCCGCATCGCTTGTGCAGAATCAGCCTCAGTTTCGTTTTTCCATTGTCATGACCGGGACTCCTCTCTGATTAATTGTTGTGTTTTCGATCAAGGAACATAGGTGCAAAGATAACCGTCAATGTAGATGGCATTATCACCTAGGGGATTACAGTCAATATACAATTGTTCGCCACCGGTATAAATGGTGCCGATGGTGCCGTTTGTTCCGGTTGAAACGGTTGATGAGTAATAATCATAATAGTAGTCACTGCCACCGTCTGTCACCAGAAGCATTCCGCCACTAAACTGATAATAAAGCGTAAAGCCGCTGCTATCGGTCCACTTCCAGGTGCCGCTGATGTGATCTTCGAATTGTTGCCATTCATTAACTGCCGGTGTCACGGTTACAGCTGGTGTAGTAGTGGTAGTGGTAGTGGTTGGCTGCTGCGTGGTGGCCTGCTGCGTCGTTGTCTGTTGAGGAACGGTAATGGTATAGGTTCCTGTCTTAATGCCGCTTTGATTTCCATTTTTGTCGATTGCAATGCTTTTTACGGTGGCCGAAGCGTTTAACACGATGGGGGCTTCATAACGGCTTGACTGCACAGTTGGATCGCTGCCATCAATGGTAAAATAGACAACGATCTCCTCGCCAGAGGGCTTGTTAATTTCAAGTTTCTGGGACGAGGTGTAGCTGCCTTCGTTTAAGGAATAGGAAGGCAGGTCGATGGTCAGCTGTTTTTGGCCTGTCACTCCCTGGCTTGTGTTTGGTGGATTACCGCTTCCCCTGCCGCTAAGACTAAACCATAAAAATGTACTGCCACCAATCATAACAATGGCACCCAAAACAATAGCCAGGACAATGATCACCGTTTTTTGGGATCCTGCTGAGGTTGATTTTGGGGACGAAAGAATTTGGGCCGATACCATTTGAGTTGGCTGAACCGGTTCTTGAGGAACTTGTGCTTCATAATCCGATGATTCGGTATTAAAACCACAATTCCCACAGAAGGGTTCACCTGGTTCCAGCTTTGCTCCGCACTTTGGACAAAATTCTGAATCTTTCATGAATTTCACCTCCCTTCCACAGTGTGAAAGCTTTTGCGGTCATCTTATATTGACTTAATACCCGGTCGGTTTTAAATATATCAGTATCTTATTCAGTAATTTAAAAAATTGGCAGGCAGAAATATCGCGGCAATGTTTTTCTGTTAAAAAAACATAAAAATCAGTATCATCGATGGAAAAATCTTATTAAAGCATATTGGAGACAAGCTGATTCAAACCGCTGAATAGGAGCATCAGACCCTGAACTTATTAGCACGACGATTAAACAAACTGGCTAAATCAATTTGGAGGGGGTGATTTGTGGCATTAGTATTGATCATATCAAAGATTTCGTGAATGGCTGATTTTTGGTGTGAACTGCGATTGTCTCTAGCTGATGAACGGGTTAAACTATTATATAGAAGCGCATTTTTAAAAGCGCAATAACCATTTTAATTAGCGAGGAGTAAAACGATGGGATTATTTGACAAGCTTAAGCAAGGTTCTAAAGATATGATTAAAAGCTATGACAAGGTCAAGCTCAATCAAAAACTGAGTTACGAAGAACTACATGAGATTATGAGCGCAGGAACCTATCCCTGCGGTCAACCGCAGCTGACCGGAAAAGGAATCATGCACTGCATTCAGTTTCCACCGGTCGATAAGTATGTTATCCAGGTGGCTTTAAGCGGAACCACCGTGACGATCACAAAAATTTACAACGGTGTCGGCGGGATCCTTAAAGAAACCGTCGGGGATGCCGTGACCGGTGGCTGGTATGACGTCCTCAATGGCGAAAATATTGACCTCAATCAGATGACCCGGGTCATCGGGGAAGAGCTGACCAGACTGTGCGGTGAAAAAGGATTGCTTAAAACAGCTTAGGCCGATGCCAACTTGCAAGAATTCGCAGGTCAGTAGGACGGATCTTTAGTCGGTTGAGTGTTATGAAGATTGAAAATATGAACACAGTCAAAAAGCCCCCTGATGTCTAACAACGACAGCAGGGGGCTTTTTTCAGGGATGAAACCGGATAATCTGGGAGGGGCATTTGGCCACGGCGTCCTTAATGGCCAGGTTATCCCCAGGCGGTAGGGTTTGGTTGATGACTGACGCTTTTTTGGCGATCATCTTAAAATAACTGGGGGCGATTTTGGCGCACAGTCCGCAGCCCACACAATAGTCCGAATTCAGAGCAAGGGGGCCATCCACTGCAGTGGCTGTTTCATCATCGGTAGGTAGATCCTCCGGTTTGACAAACCGGGAGGTGATATAGCCCATCAGGAAAATCGCCAGGGTAGTCAGAAGCCAGCGGACGACCATAAATTCTGGACCGAGAAATTTGCTTTCGGTGATAAGCATGGGTATTTTGATCACTGCCCAAGTGGACAGGATGATGACAATGTTAGCAATGCTGGCGCCCTTGCTCAGCAGCATTTTACAGACCGGAAAAGCGGCGTAAATGGGGCCAGCTGAAAAACTTCCCAGTAAAAAAGCAAACAGTGAACCCTTAATTCCCGAGTTCTTACCAAAGGCATTTTCGATGGTTTCTTTTGGCACCCAGGCTGAAATCAGCGAGGTCAACAGCATAATTATCGGCATAATTATCAGCATTTCCTTGACATAATACCAGGTGTTGCCAAGCGATGGCAGAAATTTGTCCGGAGCAAAAATTCCAACGGCCACATAAGCCAGAATCACGATCGTCAGAAAGCGGTTGTTTTTAAGTTGGCTTTTTAAAAATGTCATAGGATCACCCCCATCGCCAACGCAATCACCAGGGCAAAAGCAAAGCTCAGAGAGTTGCGGATCAGCGTGAATTTCAGTCCGAATTCTCTTTTTTCAAGCGGAAAGGTGACTACCCCTACCATCGTCAGTGTGGTCAGAAAAGCGACAATCGGAACGATGCTGGCACCGGCGTCCACCAGTGAAGCCACCAGCGGAAAGGCCACAAAGGCGGGGATCAGGGTAATGCTTCCAAGTAAGGCAAAAAGGACTGCAGAAAAAACCTCGTTAGCATCGCCGATGATAGCTTTGATGGTATCCGGTGGCACAAAGGTGAGGATCAAACCAATTAACAGCAAGATACCGAGGATGTCCCCAGCGATCCCTTTCATCATGCCTCCAGACATTTTAATGGCTTTAAGGGTTTTGCCCTTGTCTTTTTTTAGCGAAAAACCCAGCCATACTAGGGTAATCACCCAGAAAATCATTGTAAAAATATCCATGCTTTAACCTCCAAGTTGATTATGTGAATCTCAGCTTTAAAATTCTAATTTTCTATAGTATACTGTAGATCAATAAAATAAAAAGTTACCACAGTCACACAACCGGAGGTTATTTTATGAATAATCAGGCTTTCATGAAAGTTTTATTCAGCCACAGCCTTTTTTCAGATTTTTCGGAAGAAGCCCTGAATCAGGTTTTCAGAGCCCATTACTATGAGAAACGGGAGTATGAAAAGGATCAGGTAATCCATTTTCAGAATGAGTGCTGCCAGACCATGGACCTGATTCTCCGTGGCCGGGTGGCAGTGCAGAATCTTGACAGTGAGGGGAATGTTCTGACCATTAGCATCTTTCAAGACGGGGATGTGCTGGGCGCCAATCTGCTTTTTTCTAGCCGCAACAATTATCCAATGACCGTGCTGGCTCAGTCGCCGGTGGTGATTCTCCATCTTGGTCAGGAATTGATTCTGGAGCTATGCCAGATAAACCGCACCTTTATGATCGGGTTAATGAAAGCTATCTCTGACAAGACTTTGATTCTCACCGACACGATTAGTGCCATCTCGATGAAGACAATCCGCCAGTGTATCATTGATTTTTTACGGTATGAGTCTCAAATTCAGAAAAGTCAGATCGTCCAACTGCCGTCATCAAAAAAAGAGTTGGCTCAGCGTTTTGGTATTCAGCGCTCATCCCTGAGCCGAGAGCTCAATAAAATGCGGCAGGATCGAATGATCGACTTCGATACAAAAACGATTACGATCAAAAATCTAAACGACTCGAACAGGTAGATAAGCGACCCGCTTATCTTCTGAAACTACAAGGAGAATAAATGGTGATCAGATTGCCAGTAGCAAGATCCTACACTAACCCAAAAAAGAACTAGAACCGATTCCGCCATTTAACCTGCGAAACCGGCCTAGTTCACAATCTCAGTAGTCATCCGTTTGGACTCCTTCTTTTGATTTTATCAAAAATCTTCTTTTTCACTTTTCAGTTTAAACATTACACACTTATTATGGAATATCCTTTGGTTAAAAAGATTTCTCTTTTTAATGTGGGAAGATCTGTTTTTTAAGCAGATTATTTTTCCGGCCTTCGTATCAACTTATTTCATCAGGGTCAAATTTTCACCTTCAACCTCGGGTCGGTATATTGATTGTATTGCCAGTGTGGTAATTGTTGTTAAGCGATTGACACAATGCTTCTGATCACTCTTTCCTGAAAATGATTGAGTTAATTTTTGATATGCACTTATTATATCACGTTTATTATGAAAGTAAATAGACAAAATGTAAACGTTTGTATAAAAATTGTATACGATTACAGACTTTGATGGTTATTGCCGTAATTAAGAAGTAAGACCGTTAGCGCTAGAGCGATCGCGTCAAATGAATCGTTTGTCCATTCCAAAAGGGTACGTTCCGAGCAGCTTTTAGAATCACTGCTAATGTCTAAAGAAAATACTTAAATCAAATTAACAAATATTTTAATGAAGTGATTGTTTAACTCATTTTTTAAGGGGTATAAATTTATTAAATCAATTCAATATTGAAGAAAAAAATACGAGGAGGATTATGATGATAAAAATTGCGATTATTTTAGGTAGCACCAGACCAGGACGAAATGGCGAAGCGGTGGCACAATGGGTTGACAAATTGGCTCAAAAACGATCTGACGCTAGCTTTGAGTTGGTAGATGTTGCAGATTACAACTTACCTCTCTTAGATGAGCCAAGTCCGGCCATGATGCAACAGTATACCAAAGAGCATACCAAAGTCTGGTCAAACAAGATCAATGCATTTGATGGATTTGTTTTTGTAACCGCGGAGTATAATCACAGTATTCCCGGGGCATTAAAAAATGCCATTGACTATCTGAATGTAGAATGGAAAAATAAAGCTGTCGGATTTGTGGCCTACGGCAGTGCTGGCGGAGCCAGAGCTGTTGAAGCGCTACGCCTGATTGCCGCTGAACTTCATATGGCCGATGTCCGTGCCCAGGTAATGCTTAACCTGTTTACCGATTTTGAAAACATGAGTGTCTTCACCCCCGATCCGCGCCACGAAGAAACACTCAATGATGTCTTTGATCAGGTTATTGCCTGGAGTGGTGCGTTAAAGTCATTACGGGTTTAGTCGCTGACGGTTTAATAGTCAAATCACCGGATCCAGGATATTGTGGGCATGGCATCGGTGATTACAATCGCCAGCACCATGTCAATGACACTGGAGATCAGACGTGGGTGACTGGTTGAATTCACCACTGGTTTAGAAAAAAATAAACAGCCATAGAATCGTCAAAAATAGGGTGTCGCTCAGAACAAAGCTGAGGCACTCTTTTTTGTATTGTCTTTTCCGCTTAAAATCATCATCACAAATAACAGACCGGTGGGATTGAAGCTAAACCAACGGCAAACAGACAATAAGTAATATATCAGTTGAGTAAAATAGTAGTTTGATCAGTATCCTGTGAAAATGGCCTAGATCGCAACTCAGTTGTCATCCACTTAAAAGCCTTCTTTTATAAGAACCTTATTAGTAAACCGGCTGAAAATTGTTTTCAATCACCAGGTTCTGTTATATAATAACTTGCAAATTAGAAAAATGACATGTAGGGATAGTCGGCTGATTAAAACCGAAGATTTCTCAGATCATTCAGGAAGGCGCAAGATATGAAAAAAAGCAGTGCTCGAGTAAAAAGTAAGTATTGCAAATTAATCTTAGGAATGATCATCCTTGTTTTTTTCATGGTGTTGGTCAAGGTCGCTAGTCTTTCACTGGATGCGCCTGGGGAAATCCTAACAAGCCCGGTTCCCCGTCGCGAAACTGCCAATCCCAGTCAGAAAAACGAGCTAAGCGATATCAAGGTGGAATTGACACCGGAGGAACAGGCCTACCTAGAGGAACAGGCCTACCTAGATGCTCTGGGGCCGGTGAAAATCTGTATCGATCCCGACTGGGAGCCCTATGAGCGGATCAATGAACAGGGTGTGGCTGAAGGGATTGCTGTTGATCTGGTTGCGCTCATCGCCAGCCGGACCGGCGTTGAGCTGGATCTGGTTGCCACATCGGACTGGGAAGAAAGTCTGAAGAATTCGCGCATGGGTAAGTGTCAGCTGCTGGGACTTTTATTGCAAACCCCCTATCGCGATCAGTGGCTGGTTTTTACTGAGCCCTATTTTTCTGACCCCAGTGTTCTGATCACCCGGGCGGAACATAATTACATTTCTGATTTGGCATCCCTTTCGGGAGAAACGCTGGTATTGCCGAAAGGAACTGGTACCGAAGAAGCGATCCGCAGGGATTACCCCAATCTGAAAATTATGATAGTAGAATCTGAGGCGGTCGCCTTTGAAATGGTCGAGACCAGGCAGGCTGATCTAACCATCCGCTCATTGACCATGGCAGCCTATACCATTAAGAGTCAGGGCTTTTTTAATCTCAAGATTGCCGGGCAGGTGCCCGATTATACCTACGCTTTTCGGATGGGAGTTGTCGATGAAGAGCCGATGCTCAGGGATATTTTAAACAAAGGCATCGCTACCTTGTCACCCCAAGAAATTCAGAAGATTTCCAATGAGTACATTGCTGTAGAAATGCAATCAGCGATTGATCATGATCTGCTTTGGCGGGTGGTCCTGATTTTCGCTGTCGTGGCCATTGTCGGCCTGTTATGGATTCGGCAATTGCAAAGGTTTAACAAGATCCTGACCCAAAAAACCGTAGAATTGGAGCAGGTGACAGAAGAACTCAACGCTGATATCATTGCCCGGGAAAAAGCGGAAGCAGAAATCCGAACTTTATTGTATCATGATCAGCTCACGGGGTTATACAACCGTACCTTTTTGAATCAGATGGTTTTAATACCAGAAGAAACCCATCCCGTCACAGTGTTTATGTTTGATCTTGACGGACTGAAAGAAGTCAATGACACTCATGGTCATCTCCAGGGGGATATGCTGATTAAAAATGCTGCCAAACTTTTTGTCCGGTGCTTTATCGAAAACGCCAACATCATCCGGATTGGCGGCGATGAGTTTCTGGCCGTGGTGACGAATTGTAATGAGCAGCGGGCGGATGACCTTAGGGACTGCATCCGGCAGGCCGTGACTGCCTATAATCTTCAGATTCAGGATGAAAGCCTGGAGATCAGCCTGTCAATGGGCTATGCCATCAGCGGAAATCCAGCAACAACAATGGCAGAGTTTATGCAGAAATCCGACGAACAGATGTATGCCGACAAATTGCGGCATAAAAAAGGTATTTATGATACCGCAGAGAATGGCATCTGGATTGGATGACTTAGGCATCCAAAAATGCTTCAACCACGGCATTAAAAACAACGGGATTGTCGACATTGGCAGCATGGCCGGCTGCGGGGATGATCTTCAGGGGATAGCCGGTTTTGGCGGCCCAGGCCCGGTTGTATTGCGGAACCTTGCCGGTTTTGTCATATTCGCCTAGCGTCAGCAGCACCGGGAACGCAAAGGCGGTATCGCGGTTTTCGCGGAGAAAGCTGGCATAGGCGATTCCCATGATCCGGCAGAGCTCTGTCTTGCCATAGGGTGCCAGCATTGTGATCATCTTATCAAAGCCCCGTTTGGTGTGCGTAGCCCCTTTGGCAATGGCGGTCACCAGTTTGTCATGGGGATAGCAACGGGACATCCACTCCACCTGCCGCACCCAGAACCGATCCGACCATGAATAATAACAAAGGCCAAAAGGCGAGGTGTCCACCCCGACAAAGGCCAGCACCTTTTCCGGGAAATCGATGCCATACTGCTGACAGGCATAGCCCCCCAGCGACTGGCCGATCAGTACCGCCGCCGCGATGTTTTCCTGAGTGAGGATGGCGTCCAGATCGGCAGCGGCATGGTGAAACGAAAAATCGCTATAGGGACGGGAAGCCCCATGGAGCGGCAGATCCCAGCTGATGACGGTGTAATGCTTTCTAAAATAAGCAACCTGTTGATCAAACATCAGGTGGTTGGCAGTAAGACCATGGGTAAAGACCAGACAAATTGCCTGCGGATCCCGATGGCGGGCGATCCAGTAATGAACCGTGCCCCGGGGAGAGGTGATTGTTTTTTCCAGCATGACGACGACCTTCTTTCGCAGATTTTCCCATTCATGGTGGAATGGGTCTTTTTTTAAGTTTACCGATAAAAAAAGGGTTCGTCAATGGAAGAATTGTAAAGTATGACGAAAAGAATGTATCACAGCGATTGGATTGACTGTGACAGAAGATGGTGCACCGATGTCAAATTATCGGATGACGTGCGCATCAGGCAAAAAAAGCCGCGGCAACCTTATTTAAAATAGGTTGTCGCGGCTTTTTTTAGTAGCGGATCCAATCAATCAGCAGCTGCTGGGTTTGAGGCGCAGGTTTTTTAGCGAGCCAGTTGGGAAACCAGGCATTGACCATCAGATACATCGGGTTGTGGGGAATCCCCTCGCTAAATCTGGCCATGTGGATATCATCGACATAAAAATCGATGAAATCAGGCTGATAGTCAATCCGGTAGTGATGAAAATCAGCAGTTGGGTCAAAATTCAGATCTTTAGTCACCGTTTGGGTCAGCCCGCCGTTGGCATAGCTGGTAAACATGATTTTGCCATCCGGCTGATTATAGATTTCGATGTCGATTTCCTGACCATAATCCGGTGGTGCATAGAGGAAAAAACCGGTGATACTCGATGGAGCATTGGGCAGCTTCATGGAAATTTCATAGTTGCCATAGCTTTTTAGATCGACAGTGGAAATCTCACCACTATCCATTGTCCCCGCCGGAATGGTGATTGCTAACTGGCCATCAGAAACCGTTACGTTTTTAGGCCTAAACTGGGTCTGACCGAGGCGGTGGCTGGAAGCTTTATATACAGCGGGATCGAGACTACCAGTAAACTTGGGCACAATCCGGATTTGGATGGCTTCTAGTCGTTTGGATTCGCCCGCGGTTCCGGCGATGGCTCCGTCCTTTTTCCAGCCCTGGGACCAGCCGTAATCTTGAATATGAACCCGGTACTCAACGGCATAATCAGTTGCCGGCTGCCCGGTGGCGTCAGTGAGTTGGAGCTGAATCGCTTCCAGCCGCTGGCTTTTGCCCTGGGAACCGGCATCGTCGCCATCTTTTTTCCAACTTAAGAGGTCGTCGGTGTCAGCCTGCCAGCCTTCGTTTTCAATGTGGACATTGTAGCGGATGCTGTAATTCTGGGCTGTTGCCTGACTGCCAGTCAATTGCACCATCAGCCCTTCAATCCGTTTGCCTTCACCGGTGGTGCCCAGCAGGCCGCCATCCGTGACGACGCCGTTGTCAGCCGGCAGATCACCGTAATCCTGAACGTGGCCGAGATAAGCAGCCCCCAGGGAAGCGGGAGCGGCCGCCTGGGCGTGAGTGGGAACGGGCAACAATAGCAAAACTAGCAGTGGACTGAGCAGTCCGACAAATGGCATTATTTTCATGGGAGACCTCCTCGCCATCGTTTTGCGGCGATAATCATTCTTTCTTGGGATTTTATCAAATGATTCTTAATTTAAGGATTATCGTTGCAGTTTTGATACAGTCCGCCGAGATTGTCCAGTTATCGGCGGATAACCGGGTAAAGCGTTGACCGGTGCTAATAAAAGTGAAAATGGAGAAAAAGCGTGGCGGATAAAGTGCAATTTGCAATAGCCATTTTTGGCGAAAAGGCGTATAATTATAAGCAAATGTAAAAATCAAAATTTGCTACGGCAAATATAATAGACATAGGAAATCAGGAGAAAAAATGATCACAGGCGAAGTAAAAAACAAAGTTGATAAAATATGGGCCGATATCTGGGTGGGGGGATCAGCAACCCCTTACTGTCATCGAACAGCTGACCTATTTGATGTTTATCCGCTCACTGGATGAAAAAGAACTGGAAAACGAGAGTTTTGAAAATCTCACTGGCGAAACCATGCTCAAAATCTTCCCACCCACCGAGGCTGGCCAAAACCTGCGTTGGAGCCGTTTCAAAGAAAAAGACCCCCGGGCCATCTACGAGATCATCAGTCAGCAAGTCTTTCCCTTTATCAAAAAGATGAACGGGTCAGCCCAGACCGCCTTTTCCCGCTATATGGACGACGCCATGTTCCTGATGCCCACCCCCCAGGTGCTCCAGAAAGTTATCCCCGGCCTGGACGAACTCTAGGAGCAGGATCTCAGCGGCCGGGATATGCAGGGCGATCTCTACGAGTATATGCTGGGCAAGCTGGCCACCGCCGGCCAGAACGGCCAGTTCCGCACCCCCAAACAGATCCGTGATCTGATGGTGCGGCTGGTGGCGCCAACCCCGGACGACAAAATATGTGATTAAAAGTTGCCAAACATCAGTAGCCAGTGGGGTGCTGGGTACTAACGGTGTTTGATTTAGCTTAACTCAAGGAATTGAGCCAGAAACAGTTTGGAACGGAGTTGACCAGGAGATTTAAAACGATCAAGCGTCCCACAAAATACAGGACATAGCGAAACATCGATCAGGAGATTTCCTTAAGTAAGTCAGCTTTGTTTGACATTTTGTGATATTTATCACAAAAAGCGAAGGGGTTGTCCTCATTTGCGAAGGGGTTGCGAAGCTATTTCGAAAGGATCAAACGGCGTTAATAAGCCATTCGAAGGGATCGAAGGCATTTTTTGTCTTTTGGCGAAAATCAGTGATTAGATTAATCTAATCACTATATTACAAAAAAACAGCCCCTGATCCTTTCGATCCTTTCGGAATTGGTTCACTGGTCTCAAACCAGCGTTTGCTGATAATAAATACCACCGTGTCTGGGCGGTTATTGACCGCCCGCATCGTCGATCTCAAGAATAATTTTAAACTAAAATAATTACCGTGATTTGTTTAATCAGTGGATAATAGTTTCAAATATGCTATGTTGGTGTTATAATCATAGCATATTTGAAAACAGGTGAAGAAATGAACTATCAAAAAAAACTAGAGTCGTTGATCATCGAAAAAGATGGGCTGATTCTGACAAAAGATGTGGAAAGTGAAAACATCCCCCGTACCTATTTATACAGAGCGGTCAAAGCGGGGCGGCTGAAAGCCCTCAGTCGCGGTGTTTATCTCAGTGAAGATGCCTGGGAGGATGTTTATTACTGGAAACAGGCCATTAATCAGAAAATGATCTATTCCCATGAAACGGCACTCTATTTTCTCGATCTGACAGACCGGGATCCGCTGGTGATTACCGTGACCGTGCCCTTTGGTTATAATGCCAGCCGGTTAAGAAAAGATAATTTCCAGGTCTTCAGTGTCAAGAAAGAATGGTATGACTTGGGAATTATCCTGGTTAAAACCAATTTTGGCCGCGACATTCGCTGCTATAATCAGGAACGAACCATTTGTGATCTGCTCAGTTCCCGTTACCAGTCGGATCTGAGCCAGGTTACCGCAGCGGTCAAACGTTATTTCCGGCAAAGAGATCGAAACGTTCCCTTGCTTTTGGACTATGCCAAAATCTTTGGTGTCGAAAAACGGATTAAAGCCTATATGGAGGTATTGATGTGAAAACAGCCACTCAGATAAAAGACAAGATTAAAAATCTGGCCAAAGAAAAGCGGATTGATCCGTTGATTTTATCAAAAAATTATATGATGGAGCGTTTTCTGGAGCGGATTGCTTTATCCCGTTTTCGAGACCATTTTATCCTCAAAGGCGGTTTCTTAATTGCTTCGGTGGTGGGAATTGATAGCCGTTCAACCGTAGACATCGATACGACCCTGAAAAATTACCCCTTAAATTCAGAAGTGCTGGAAGAAATCATTCCCGAAATCCTGGCCATCGATTGTGACGATCATATTAGCATGACCCTGCAAAAGCTTGAAATCATCCACGAAGAGGGCGATTATACGGGAATACGGGTTTATATCGAAACAACAATAGACCGGATGCGTATTCCCATCAAGGTAGATATTACAACTGGCGATCAGATCACGCCCAAAGAAATAATGTATGCCTATCCCTTAATGTTTGAGGCACGATCCATCTCAATCTGGCTTATAATCTGGAAACAGTCTTGGCAGAAAAGTATCATGGCATTTTATCCTTTGGTACCTACAACACCCGGATGCGTGACTACTACGATATTCATATTCTAATGCATGCAACAATGCATCCCATTGAACCGGGCATTCTTGCTAACGCAATTTATCAGACCGCTAAACAGCGACATGGTGAACACTTACTAACCCGTCAAAAGGTGACGGTAAAAGAGATTTTTGAGAGTACAGAGATGAAAGCGTTGTGGCAGGCTTACCAAACGAAAAATCCCTATGCCAATGAATTTGCCTGGGAAGACGTGTGCCAATCAGTGGAAAAAGTGATGCTGATTGCGGCTCAAAAATAAAATTAAAAACCACGAAAAGTTTTCTACGGTACATATCTCAACTAATACGTCAAAAAAGCAACGGGAGAGTTATACCGACCCACTTAAACAACCAGCCTAGCCATTACAACGAAAAGAGGATAAGCAATGCATTTAAAAGACGTTTTCAACCAATACAGTCAGGATTATGATGCCAACCGCCGGCATTTCATCCCCTGCTATGATACCTTTTACCAGGCGGCCATTTCAGTTCTGCAATTTGATACCGAGTCGCCTAAGATTCTCGATCTCGGTGCCGGCACCGGGCTGTTATCGGCCTTTGTGCTGGCAGCCTACCCCCAGGCGCAGATTACCCTAATTGATCAGGCCGAAAATATGCTCGATCTGGCCCGGGAACGCTTTGCCGGTTTGGAGCAGATTGACTATATCGCCGCTGACTATACGACCCATCAGTTTTCTGAAAAATATGACGCCATTGTATCGGCATTGTCGATCCACCACCTGCCGAATGAAAAGAAGCGTGGGCTTTACAAAAGCTGTTTTGCAAACCTCAAACCGCAGGGAATCTTTGTCAATGCTGATCAGGTGTTAAGTCCTGATCCGGAAATCGAAACCCAGTTTATCAGTATCTGGCATGATTTTGTCAAAACGAGACAAATCCCGGATGATGAACTGCAGTCTTACTATCATCGCACTTCCTTTGATCAAACCGCCCCCCTTAACATGCAGATGGCCTGGCTCCTTGCTGAAGGATTTTCCAAAGTGGATTGTATTTTCAAATATTTAAACTTTGCGGTTTTTTTTGGGGTAAAACAAGGCGTGCAAATCTAATCGCCCGGGTTAAACTAGACCAGTGCTGATGATTCGGTTAAAAAAATTCCAAGCCATTAAAAGTTAAAAATGTGAGGTGATTATCGTGAACCTATCTGAAATACTCTTATACCAGACGGACGACGGCCAGACAAAGATTGAAGTTACTATGGATGGTGATACTGTCTGGTTAAGCCAGGCGCAGATGGCAGATCTTTTTCAGACAACGAAGCAAAATATCAGTTTACACGTCAACAACTGTTTTAAAGAAGGTGAGCTTGAACGATCATCAACTGTCAAGGATTACTTGACAGTTCAAAATGAAGGAATACGAGAAGTAAAACGAAAAACGATGCATTACAACCTTGACATCATCATCTCCGTCGGCTACCGGGTTAAATCTCACCGGGGCACCCAGTTTCGCATCTGGGCGACTCAACGGCTGAAGGAATACATTATTAAAGGATTTGCCATGAATGATGACCTGCTCAAGCAGGCTGGCGGCGGGAATTATTTCAAAGAACTGCTGGAACGAATCCGGGACATCCGCTCCAGTGAGAAAGTTTTTTACCGTCAAATTTTGGATATTTATGCCACCAGTATTGACTATGAACCCAACTCCGAAATCACAAGAGATTTTTTTAAAACGATCCAGAATAAAATGCATTTTGCTGCCCATGGTCATACCGCTGCTGAGATTGTTTATATACGCTCAAACGCAGAAAAAGAATTTATGGGAATGACCGCTTTTGAAGGCGGACAGCCCAGAAAGGCCGATGTCAGAATCGCTAAGAACTATCTCAATGAAGACGAAATCAACATCTTAAACCGATTGGTCTCAGCCTATCTGGAATTTGCCGAACTCCAGGCAATTCGACAAAAACCCATGTATATGAAAGACTGGATTGCCAAACTGGATGATTTCATTAAAATGAGTGGTAGTGAATTACTGAGCAATGCCGGGAAAATAAGTCATGATCAGGCCAAGTTTAAAGCCGAACTGGAGTATGAAAAGTATCGGGATAGAACAAAAACCGAGCTGTCCCAGGTGGAGAAGGATTTCATTGAAAGCCTGAAAGATACCCAACAGAAGATTGAAGGAAAGAAGCCGGTAAAATAGTTCTTAAGTGCTAATTCGCATAGATCAATCAGAAGAAAACTACTGTCAAAACGAGGTAACCTTATGCCATCAAATTTTGAATACCTGATCACTCGTAAAGAATATGCCCTGTTCGCCAATGCCTGCACCGAGGCTGAGCGGGTGTTTGCGTCCTCGCCGGTGATGTCGGCGGTGGGTTGTCGCAAGGCTTTGGAGCTGGCGGCGACCGGATCGGCAAGACCATTGTTTTTGCTTAGAATAAACAACACGCCGAGTTTATGCTCAAACGGTTCAACCACCTGTATCCCCATCTTAAAGGTGGCTTTGCCAAACGGATCACCTGTGAGGACAGCTACGCCCAGACGATCATCGACGATTTCAATATCGCCGAAAAAGAACCCTACATCGCCGTGTCGGTGGACATGATGGATACCGGTATCGATGTCCCGGAATGCGTCAATCTGGTGATGTTTAAAAAGGTCCGATCGAAAACCAAGTTCTGGCAGATGATCGGCCGGGGCACCAGACCCTGAACCAGTCCCAGATCGTCTTCGTCCGCAAGGTCATCGACTACGTGGTCCAGAACGGCTACATCGAAAACGTCACCGAACTGATGAAACCGCCCTTTGACAAACCGCAAAGCTTCGGCAAGCTGTTCGATCTGACCAAACAGCAGCGGCTGGTGGAAATTGTGAAAGCGGTTAAAGAGAATGCGGTGCGGATTGGGTGAGCGGGGTAAAAAGCAAATAAAATAATTTAGCTAATCAGAGTTTTATAAAGAAAGTGGTAAGGCCATGGAAAAAAGGAGGCATCAATGTCAAAACGCGGAAGAAATATAAATTTATATCTGATGGACGGAGAGCCAGGCGGCCGGATGAAATGCACCTTGGCAAACTGGACAGGGGTGGCCTACAAGATACCGCGCACTGAGCTGGATCAATGCAAAGAGCGGGATGATCTCAAACAAAGCGGCATTTATTTTTTATTTGGCATTTCAGATCAAACCGGTGAAAATGTTGTTTATGTTGGGCAAGCAGGGGCAAGAAAAAACGGTGAAGGTATTCTCTTCAGACTACAGGAACACAAGCGCAACGCCGAAAAGGACTATTGGACAGAGGCTGTTGTCTTTACAACTTCAAATAATTCCTTTGGCCCCACCGAGATAAGTTACCTTGAAAACCGTTTCTGTAGCTTGGCAAAAGAAGCAAAGCGGTATCAGGTCAAGAATGGGAATGAACCGACATCCGGCAATGTTACTGAGGAAAAAGAAAGTGAACTTGAGGAATTCATCGATAATGCTAAAATCGTTGTCGGGACATTGGGTCATAAGTTATTCGAGCCACTTGTTCCAATAACCATATTATCAGCAAATGTAGCCGTGGACGCTGAGGATGAGCAGATCCTCTATCTTAAAAGAACGAAAGAGAATGCTAAAGGGCGTCGAACAAATGAAGGGTTTGTTGTTTTTAAAGGCGGTATCGTTTCAGAAAATCCGACTGCGAGTTGTCCAGATGGGATCAAGCAATTGCGCGAACAATATGCTGAAAAAATTGACAGCAATAATGTGTTGGCAGAAGATATTCTGTTTAAAAGCCCTTCAGCTGCCGCAGCCTTTGTAACCTATGCCAGTGCCAACGGCTTAACGATGTGGGTGAATGATAATGGAAAATCATTAAAGGATATAGAAAGCAGCATCTGACGAAATTAGGCACACTTATATTTCTTACAGAAAACGAGGTAAAACATGTTCAGGAAAATGCGAAGAAGCAAACAACGAATGTCACAGGAAGATACCATCGCCGTCATGAACCGCTCTACCAATGGGGTTCTTGCCTGTTTTGGTGATGATGGCTATCCTTATGCCGTGCCCCTCAGCTATGTTTATTTTAACGATAAAGTCTATTTTCACTCTGCCAAAGAGGGACATAAAATCGATGCTATTTTTGAAAATCCAAAAGTGTCTTTTGCGGTTATCGATGAGGATACGATTGTCAGTGCCGAGTACACCAGCTATTTTCGTAGTGTCATCGTTTTTGGACAGGCGAGAATGGTGGAAGGAGATGAATGGCAAAGTGCTTTTAAAGCCTTAGTAGAAAAGTATTCTGGAGAACAATCAGAAACAGACAAACAAAAGGCAATAGCCGAATGTACCCGAACCTATCTGATTGCTATTGACGTCGAACACATCACTGGTAAAGAAGCGATTGAATATGTCAGAGCGAAAGTACAGTGAAGATAAGACAAGATATAATCATTGAAACAACTATCATTTGAAGAAGGAGAATTGAAAATGTCATTATTTACGCAAAGAATTGAAGATCTGATTGTCGATAGCGGTGAAACGATACAATCGCTGGCGGAGATCGGCAAGATCAACCGCTCGACCCTGCAGCGGGTAAAAACCGGCGAGCGGTTGCCATCCAAAAGCTTTTTTGGCGGTCTGTGTAAGGCGTTGAGGCTGTCGGCGGCAGAAGAAGATGAACTAAAAAACCTGCTGGAAATGGAAACCATTGGCCAACGAAACTATTATAACCGCAAGGCCATCATCGACCTGATCGAAACGATTGCGGAACTTACTGAACACACCATCCCTTTTTCTAAAAAAATCGGTTTGAAAAATGGTACAGCCATAAAAAGTAGGCCAACTGATGGGATGGAAATTGTCAGTGGCAAAAGCAATGTGCTGCGAATGGTCGAAAACGCCATTGATTGCGAATTTTTTTCCAGTGCAACACCACAAATCCGCCAGGTCATTCCTTATGACTGGGATACAGTCTATGATTATATTTTTCAGCAAATGATGGGCTCCAAAAAAAATCTGGTTTTACAGGATATTGTCAGCTTTCCCCAAAATTGCAGCGAGTCTGAAGCTGACCAAAGTCTGCTGGCCTTTAAAAAGCTGGCATCACTGTCGCTGCTGGACAATGTCGATTATCAATCCCGTTTTTATTACCGCTCATCGGACGGGCACCCGGTCGATAGCGGGGTATTTCCATATTATCTGTTAACTACCGATCGTTTGATCACGCTTTCAAAGGATCTCGCCACTGCGGTGGTGTATTGGGATGCAGGCCTTTATCAGTTATATGCTGGTTATTTTTCAGAGCTCTTAGACAATAGCTCCCCGTTTATTCAGGAAAGCCGGGATCTCTTTGAGATCTACGCCCTGGAAGATGCGCTCCCTACAAAACTTGTGATGCAGCCCATACCTTGTTTTTCCCGTTATTATACCAATGAGATGATCGAAAAACAGCTAAACCGGGATTTTCCTTATGCTGATGCCCTGCTTGCGGCAGTGATGCCATTTTATGATAAATTCCGGGCGGATAACAAGTGGATGGTGGATGTATTTTCTTTGAAATATTTGCGGCAATTCATGGAGGATGGCTATATCTATCTGCCGCAAGAGATGGTTCATCCTTTTGCTGCTGCAGAACGGCTGCAACTGATTAAACAACTGCATGCTGACTTGGTTGCCAGTGAACGAAAGTGCTTTGCCATCAATGAGGATCGGCTGTTCATGAATTCGGCAGTGGAGTTCTCTAAAGAAGACCCAACCCTCCGGCTGATTCTTCACTATCAGCGCGGTGATGAAACCATCTTTAAGCATCTGGCCATTAACGAAGCCAATATCATCCATGCCTTTGATGACTTCTTTAACAACCTGCCAAATAGCGACTATGTCCTAAGCAAAGCCGAAACCATTGCTGGGATCGAGGCGATTATCAGGGATTATAGTAGGGCGGAAAGTTGATGAAGTGGAATGCTGAAGTAATACCGGGCAGAAATTTCTATCAGTGGCGGCCTCAAGATAAATAAGAATAGAAAAACAGGAGGAAGCAATCTTATGCAAAAAGGTATCTTAGTTACCGGTGGCGGTCATGGTATTGGCAAGCAAATTTGCCGGGATTTTCTGGAAGCCGGAGCGCAAGTCTGCTTTATGGATTTTGATAAAGATACATCCCAGGCATTTGCGGCCGAACATACCAATCTGTTTTATTTTTATGGCGATGTCGCGAGTCCGGCAGCGCTCAATGAATTTGTCTGCTTTGCCATGGCGAAACTGGGGCGCATCGATGTGCTGATCAACAACGCCTGTAAGGGCAACAACGGCATCTTATCAAGCCTGGATTACGAAGGCTTTAACTATGTTTTATCGGTGGGGATCAAAGCGCCCTATGAATTAAGTCGGCTGTGTCGGGACGAGCTGATTAAAAATTGCGGTCGGATTATCAATATCGCCTCGTCTAGAGCCTTCCAATCAGAACCAGATAGCGAAGCCTATGCCAGTGCCAAGGGCGGCATTGTTGCCCTGACCCATGCCCTGGCCATTTCATTGGGTCCAGATGTCTTAGTCAACTGCATTGCACCAGGATGGATTGAAGTCAACGATCAGACCGATCACAGCCCGCCAGACAAGGCGTCGATCCCTGCCGGCAAGGTTGGCACACCCAAAGACATCTCAAAAATGGTTTTATTTCTGTGTCAGCAGGATTTTATCACCGGGGAAACCATCACCATCGATGGCGGTAAGAATAAACAAATGATTTATCATGGGGATTGGAATTGGCAATACAATCTTATGTAAAATCATCTGTCGGCGAAGTGTGCTGAAGAAAATTGCTACGATAGCGAACTAAATTTCAACGGAAACGACAATAAGAATATTTAGGAGATTACAATGAATATAACAATCAGAAATGAAGAAGAAAAAGACTACCGGAAAGTTGAAGAAGTCACTCGCGAGGGATTCTGGAACCATTTTCAACCAGGCGCCGATGAGCATTTTCTCTTGCATAATTTGAGAAAAAGCCCGGACTTCATCAAAGAGCTGGATTTTGTGATTGAAGCTGACGGTGAAATCATTGGCAGTATTATTTTCTCCACAGCCAAGATCATCGATGCAAACGGAATCGCAACAGAAGTCATTAGCTTTGGGCCGGTGACCATTTTACCGGACTATCAGAAGCTGGGGCTGGGCCGGAAACTGATTCAACACGCCATTCAGGCTGCCACGCAAATGGGCTTCAAGGCGATTCTCATTTATGGCGATCCCCGTTTTTATGGACGGCTGGGTTTCCGAGCAGCGGAGAGGTATGATATCACCACCGCTGACGGCTACTTTGCAGTCGGCCTGCTGGCTTATGAACTCCAACCCGGAGCTTTTCAAAAAATCAGCGGCCGATTTGAAGAATCGTCAGTATATCATCAGATTGACCAAACAGCATTGGAAGCCTTTGATAGCAACTTTGAAAAAAAGCAGAAATGCGAAACCGACTTTCATAAAGAATTCCAGGTTTTGCTGAGTTTAGTTTATAAAGAGGAACCAGAAAAATAGCATTTAAGTTGGAAAAACATTTCTCAGTGGGATATGAGCCATTAAACAGGGAAATTAGTGTCGAATAAATCTTTCAGAATGTTGATTTGTTAGCGAAAGTGAGAAAAAATGGGAGCAGATGAAAATTATCAATTGAATGCCAAGTTCTATGATGTGTTGGATCGGATCTACTTCAGAAAGCCGGCCACCAGCCCCCGCAATGCCGTCATTTCGATACTAGGTGATGAACCCTTAAGAGTTTTGGACATGTGTACCGGCACCGGGGTTAATGCCTTCGCCATTGCCGAGGCCAGAAGAAATACCAAAGTAATCGGGATCGATATTTCTGCTGCGATGCTACAAAAAGCCGCAGCTAAACTGGAGCAAGAGGAGCTATCCAACGTTAAGCTGATTCATATGAATGCGGCCAATCTGCAATTTCCAAGTGAAGAATTTGATGTGGTGCTGATATCGCTGGTATTGCATGAGTTAAACCCTGATCTGGCGGGGCAGCTAATTGGAGAGGCACGAAGAGTTTTGAAGAACACCGGAAAATTGATTGTCGTGGAGTGGGAAGAACCAGTCAGCCGGTTCAAACGGATCCCGTTTTACCTGGTTAAAAAAACAGAATCTGCAGGCTTTGAGGATTTTTTAAAAACTGAGATGGAGCAGTATTTTTTCCGGTTTGGTTTTGAAATGACGCAAACAATTCATTGTGATTATAGTAAGGTAATGGTATTGAGAAAGAATGATCACATTTAAAAATCAAACAATTGTTACAGCGGAAAAGGCGAAAATTAAGTAAACAGCTAAATAAATACTGAAAATCAGCTTATCAATATCCATCACGACTCAGGATTAATTATTCTATGCGATAATCATCTTATAACAAATAATACTAAAAAGGAGATGGATGACCGTTAGATTAGATCATCCAAAAAGTAAGATGAGTCGAGTTGCAAAATGGTGTTTCTATTTTTTATTTGCGTTAGTACTCAGCATCGCGATTATGCCTAATAATATATTGGCCGCCAGTACGCCAAATGTCAGTTACCGGACCCATGTCCAGAATCTTGGCTGGCAGGATTTTGTATCAAATGGAGCAATGAGCGGAACCTCAGGCTTAAGTTTGCGCCTGGAGGGGATTGAAGTCAAACTGGATACCCCGGCAACTGAATTGGGGATTACCTATCAAACCCATATTCAGAACATTGGCTGGGAGGCCGATACCGGCAGAGGTTGGAAAAGCAACGGTGAAATGAGTGGAACCTCAGGTCAAAGCCTGCGTCTGGAAGGGATCCAGATCAAACTCACTGGGGCGAATGCCGAGCAATTTGATGTTTACTATCAGGTTCATATCCAAAACTATGGCTGGATGGATTGGGCAAAAAATGGCGAAAGTTCAGGTTCCCAGGGCTTTTCCTATCGTCTCGAAGGGATTCATATTATCGTTCAGCCAAAGGGCTCAGCGGCTCCGGGAAAGACGGACACCCCATTTATTATTCAGACAACCAAGCCTTCTTTTGAGGCTCAGGTGATCGCCCTGGTCAATAAAGAACGGGCGTCCAGAAATTTGGGTATGGTAACCAGCGAACCCACCTTAACCCGGGCCGCCCAAATTAGAGCTGAAGAAATTATCCAGTTGTTCTCACACACCCGGCCTAATCAAAGCAGCTGTTTTACCGTCCTGACTGAATTAGGCATTAATTACAATCGAGCCGGTGAAAATATTGCCGCCGGTTATTCTAGTCCTGAAGCAGTTATGAATGGATGGATGAATTCTGAGGGACATCGGGCGAATATTTTAAATCCGGGCTTTAACAAGCTAGGCGTTGGCTACGCCCAAGCTGGTTCTGGTTATGGTCATTATTGGACCCAAATGTTTATTTCGAATTAAAACGGCGTACGGGAATGACTGACAGCGATTATTGTTGTCAGTCCTTTCTAAATAGCGGAAAGGATTAGCATGAAAGACTATACTATTCGAGAAATGAAACCAACAGAAATACCATTGCTCGCTGATTTTTTATACGAGGCCATTTTTCAGCCCGACCAGCAAAACCACTTACCACGGGATGTGATCAAACAGCCGGAACTGCAGGTCTATATCGAAAACTTTGGCGGAAGGGATGATCATTGCCTGGTTGCCGAGTGTGATGACAAAATTATTGGTGCCGTGTGGACCCGAATTATTGCCGGAAAGGTTCGGGGATTTGGAAATATTGATGATGAAACACCGGAATTCGCCATCTCGCTATATCCGGAATACCGTAACTCCGGCATCGGCACTGCGCTGATGAAAGGGATGCTGCAACACTTGACAGCAAAGGGCTACCGACAGACGTCGTTAGCTGTACAGAAAGACAATTATGCGTTGAAAATGTATCAAGCGGTTGGCTTTGTCGTGATTGATGAACTGGATCAGGAATACCTGATGATCTGTCAATTAGGCGGTGAATCGACTCTAAAAGTTTAATGCGCTCAATTATGTTTGATTGAGAAAGGAACCCATGAAGTGGAAAAAGAAAGGGGTAAGCTAGGATGAGTGCGTTTGAAATAATAGACGTGACGCCGGAAAATATTGCGGACTATGGAGTATGTGGCTATAAGGATATCAAGAAACACGCTGAGTTGCGTAATAAGATTCAGTGGTTTACCGACTATTATCCGAAAGGACTGAGGATCAAGGCGGTGATAAGTGAAGATGGCGGGTATCAAGGCATGATCGAGTACATTCCCGGAAACTATGCGCACCGTCCCGTTGAGGCAGATGGATATATGTTTATCCATTGTCTCTATGTCGGGCTGAAAAAAGAATATAAAGGTAAAGGCTTTGGGCAGGCTTTGATTGAGGGATGCATTGACGAAGCAAAAAATGACGGGATGAAAGGTGTGACGGTGGTGACCCGTAAGGGATCATTCATGGCTAATGATGCGATTTTTAAAAAAATGGGATTTGAGGTTGTCGATCAAGCGAAGCCTGATTTTCATTTGATGGTCAAAAAGTTCGATGTCAAAACAGAAGATCCGAAATTCAAGGAAGACATGCAGGCAAATCTGGAAAATTTCGGATCAGGCTTAACAATCCTACGTTCACCGCAATGCCCCTATACTGAGAAAAATGTCAAAGCGATGATGGCAACGGCACAGGATGATTTTCATTTGGAGGTTCAGTTAATTGACCTGTCTGATGTAGAGGCAGCACAGAATTCTCCCTGCCCCTTTGGAACCTTTGCTATTATTTATGATAGAAAAATCATCAGTCATCATCCCATCAGCAATACGCGATTTGTCAATATTTTAGAGAAGTTGCTAAAATAACAATCTGATAATTCTGTGAACCGTCCGAACTGGTTCGGACGGTATTAAAAAGGAGGAAAACAAATGATAGAACAAATTTTCAAACTGTCGAGAGGCGATAATAAGGCTGTCGAAAAAGTGATATTTGACGAAAACGTCCATTATCTGCATATGGTATTTAATAAAGAAGAGGGTCTTCCTGAGCATTTTTCTAATTCAAACGTCTATATGACCGTTATCAGAGGAAGATTATCGATTGGACTTGATGATCAGGAGGTTCATGAATATGAAGCAGGAACGCTGCTTAAAATACCGTTTAAAACAAAAATGAATGTCAAGAACATGTACCCAGAAACGCTGGAACTAATTGTTGTAAAAGCACCGGCGCCAGCCAATTAAAAACAATAAAGACTGATTAAAGCAATAAATCAAGGAAAGCAGTCGTTGTTTTTTAGGTACACCAACATTTTTGTACAACTAAACCAAACCCCTATACCGATTCTTATCGATCGGTATAGGGGTTTTTTATAGCAGCTGGATACTACTAAAAAAAGAATTCTGGCTGCTTAGGTTCTTTAAAGAGGGAGTTGAGTCGGATCGACGCATCAAACACCGGACCGGCTTTAATCGTTCTGGCGTGCTGAGGACAACTTTTGATGCAGGCGCAGCAGGTAATACATTTTTGCTGATCAATCAGACGGCTGTTTTCGACATCGATAGCTCCTGTCGGACAGGCCTTAGCACAGAACTGGCATTGATTGCAGTCACTGTTGACGGCAATAAAATCAACATCCCAGAGTTTGGTTTGACCGCGATAGGGGGATTCTCCAGGCACAAGCAGAGCTTCAAATTCTGTGATCGATAGAAGTACATCCAGTTTTTTTCTGATTAATTGGCCAAATGTTTCTGCCCGGTTGAGATCGTGGTGATCAGGTCGGCCGCTGGCAATGGGTGTTTCATCACTGGAAAAGGAATGCTCGCCAATAAATGCTCCTGCAGCAATGGGAACGCATCCGTCAGCGGTGAGAATGTCTTTCAGTTCAAGTAGGGCATCGTCATAGACCCGGTTGCCATAAACAACAATACAGACCGTTGGCGTGTTCAGGGCATCAATGGACTGTAGCCATTCCCGGATTAACTCCGGTACCCTACCCATATAAACAGGCACACCGACAATCAGAAATTCGTTTTCTCCGGTTTGTAATGGTTGCAATCGCGAGGACGGTTTGGTCAGATCGATCCGTTCGACTGCAGTAGCCTTAAACCCCCGGGCAATGCTTTCAACCACAGTTTTTGTGGTGCCTGTTGGTGAAAAATAAACCAGTTTTGTTGACTCTATCTTCATTAGATAACCTCCATCGTTTGATTCGTTTTACTGGAATAAGCATATTACAGATGCTATAATATTACCAGAAGTGTATTTATACTGGTATAAATTATAATAGGAAGGATAGTCGATGGATAGCGAAAAGCAACGATACAAGGAGCTTGGTGATTTCCTGAAAACCCGGAGAGCAAAAATAATGCCTTCCCAGGTAGGTCTTTTATCAGGCCAGCGACGGCGAACACCGGGATTGCGTCGGGAAGAAGTTGCCCAATTGGCCGGGATCAGCTTGTGAACATTAAAAAGGAGCAAAAATGATGACGAATGATGTTTTAAATCAGGCGGATTTTGACCTGATTCTGGGCACCCGTTATGACAATGGCGCAGATTACTGGGCAACCCCGGACGGGCGACTGGGCATTGAAAAACCGATTAGCACCCTGACCGCATTGATGATCATGAGTGAACTCAAGGTACCTAGTGATCATGAAGCGCTTCAGGGGGCGGCCGAGCTAGTTCTGGCGGCGTTTAGAGACGACGGTCGGGTGCGTATTGCCCCCAAGGGTGCGATTTATCCCTGTCACACAGCCCATGCGGTTACCGGTCTGTGCCGGAATGGTTATAGCAGTGATCCCCGGGTTCAGGCAGGCCTGGATTATCTATTTTCTGATCGTTATACGGATGGCGGTTGGCGATGCAATAAATTTTTATTCGGTCGTGGTCCTGAAACCGATGCCTCAAATCCTGGGGTGACTCTCCTTGTACTGGATGCCTTTCGTTTGGCGGCAACGCCTAAAAGGATAGCTGAACTTGACCGAGCTGTTGAAACCCTGCTCGACCACTGGACTGTGAAAACACCGGTCGGCCCATGCCATTATGGCATGGGGAGCTTATTTATGCAGGTCGAGTATCCGTTTTTACGATATAATCTTTTTTATTATGTCTATGTACTTTCTTTTTACGAAAAAGCCCGGCAAGATGAGCGCTTTAAAGCAGCGCTGTCGGTTTTAAAACAGAAACTAGATAGCCAAGGCAACATCATTGTTGAGCGACCTAACCGCAAACTCAGCCAGCTGGAGATCTGCAAAAAAGGCAAACCATCAAAGGCTGCCACGAAACGATATTTCGAGATCGTCCAGAATATTGAATCAAAAAACCAAGATCACCCAATCGGGTGATCTTGGTTGACTAAGTCCAGTAAATATTGCGCGATCTAAAAATCAACAACGATGGGTTTTTACTGATATTCGCTAAGTACCTGAGATACTTCTGACTCAGGTACCGGTTTAGAAAAATAGTAGCCTTGTATTTTATGACACTTTAGACGTTTTAATATCTCCAGCTGCTCGTTGGTTTCAATCCCTTCAACGACGATGTTCAACCCGATGCTGCTGGCGATTTGGATGACACTGTCTACGATTTCAAATGAGATCGAATTTAATGCAATATCATCGATAAATGATTTATCCAGTTTTAATGTCGAAATAGGTAAGGATTTCAAATAAGTCAGGGATGAATAACCGGTTCCAAAATCGTCTAAAGCAATACTGATATTTTTCTCTCTAAGAAAGTCGAGTTTTGCGTAGGCAGATTCAATCGAGTGGATAAATACAGACTCCGTGATTTCTAGTTCAAGAAAAGCTGGGTCAAGGCCGGTTGACTTGAGAATCCGTAAGACACTGTCTTCAAAGCGTTCGTTTAGAAGCTGTACAGTAGACACATTGACGGCGATGGAATAACTTGTTTGATGCTGATGATTATAGTCTTTAATAAAGCGACAGGCCTTTTCTAGGATCCAGGCGCCTAATTCAACAATCAGGCTGGATTCTTCCGCTACCTTGATAAACTCAAGTGGGGGGATAAAACCGCGGCTGGGATGATTCCAGCGAAGCAAGGCCTCCATGCCATCGTAACGGTTCTTTTCCAGATCAAATTTCGGCTGATAATAAACTTCTAAATCTTCATTTTCAAGCGCCAATTTCAAATCTTGCTGCAGCGAAGCGGTTCGCTGCATGGCTTCGTTCATTGAGGGATCAAACAACATAAAATTGTTTTTACCATTGCGCTTAACCTGATTCATGGCGAGTTCGGCTTTCTTTAATAGTTTTTCAAGGTTATCTTTACATTTTCCGTTACAGACCGGACATTTTGTGCCATTACAGCAATCATTGTAGGAAATCCCAATGCTGACACTGGTACTGATGTTTTGATCATTGATGGTAAAGGCTTTCTCAAAAGTGGAGAGGATATTCTTTGATAAGATCGTTACCCTTTCACGGTCGAAAAAACCTACTTTACAAATGGCAAACTCGTCACCTGATATTCGGTAGACCTGATATTCGGGCCATTTCTTTACCATTGCTTGTAAGGATTTTCCAATCTGAATCAGTAATCTATCCCCAGCACGATGACCAAACAAGTTATTGATGTATTTTAGATTATCGACATCCAGATAATATACCACAGAGACATTTTCCTGGTTGTTAAATAGCGACAAACCGCCGTATTTTTCATAAAGATAGATCCGATTGTGAAGCCCAGTGGTGGGATCAATAAACGCCGCTGTTTCTAGCTTCTGCTGACTTGCAGCCAGCTCCGTAACCATCGATGCCATGGTGGTCTGAAGAATATCGATTTCTTCATTTTTCGCGATCGGCATGTTTTTGATGACCAGATAATCACCGTCAGAAATGCCTTTCATAGCTTTGGCAACCCAGCTAATCGGATGAGTCACATTGATTTTCAGCCAGCGACTTGAAATGGGATAAAAAAAGATCAGCATCAGCAGTCCTAATAGGGTTAATGATATAATAATTTGATTACGCAGGTTAACCATTGAGACCATTGATTTACCGAGAAACAAAGCCCCCACCGGCTGATTTAGATGATTGAAAACAGGTGCGTAGGCAACCATATAGGGCTCACCTAAGATCTCTGCTTTTCCATAGTAATCGTTACCATTTTGCAGGACAATGGCTGCGATCGATTCATCCAGAGTGGTACCAATTTGGAGCTCATTGTTTTTGACAATCGTGGTAGCAACCCTTTTATCTCCCGAAAAAATAGTGGCATCAAAGGCTGAGGTGTTTTTAATATACTCCACATCCGCTTGCATGGCTACTGGTATTCCTACCAGAATATCACCAATTAAGTTTTTGTCGGGATCTAAGATAGGGTAGTGACAGAAAAGCTGTAATCCGCTTTTGGAATTGCCATCGATCCAGGTGGTCGGTTTAGTTCCGCTCAGCTCAGTGTTTTGGGCAGCTAAGCTCAAAATACTGGGATCACAGTAGCGCTCTTCATAAGACACGTAACCAGCACCTCTGATTTGGATGAAGCCAATCTCGTTGTGCTTTGAATAGTGGATTGCGTCTTTTAACAGCTTTTCGGTCGTGCTATTTCTTTGTATCAGCAGCTGATAGGCTGGGTCGACTAATTTTGCCGTATCTAATAGCAGTTGATCGGTGTTGGAGTCAATTACAACCATTTTAAAAGCGGGAATCCCGGATGTAATTTTCTTTATTACATCTGCTTCATAGATGGCAATAAAAATGTTGATTGCTATCATAAAACCAATTGTAACAATCAAAAAAATTATACTGAGAATAAACATATTCAATTTAAAGTGAAGGGTGTTCTTTTTGATCATGCTTGCTCCTGTTTTAGAGGTCAAGTATTCAGCTAAAAGACAGTGCAGTTAAAGCAGAGTGAATTTACTGCAATGGCTTTTAATACTGGTGCGATTGAAAAATCCCCTAATAACTCTATTATAGCCATTTGCGCTAGGAAATACAAGGAAATTATGTGAATTTATTAACTAAGTAGGTTCTTATATCGCTAGAATGATTACCCAATCGTGTTTAAGTAAACATGTATAGCGACAGCTCTGATCGAGGTTTCGTTGACTAGAAAACCGATCATTTTTAGTCTGTGAAAGCTACCAAATTAATATAAAGAAATAAACTGCTGGCATAACAATAGCGCACCTTGAAAAATCATGCAATTAAAGCTATAATGACGTCAGGGAGCTATTAGCAATCTAAGAAAAAAATACAGGGCGATGTCTCCTTGGATATTCAACTACAATGCTAGGTTAATGCAGAAAAGATACTGGAATTTTTCAGATAACGCAGCAGTGTTATGATACAAAATCAGTCATCAAGGGAGAAAGCATGAAAATAAGCAGAAAAACCGCAGGTAAAGGGATCATTGCTCTGAACATTTTCACAATGCTTGTCTTTTTGTTTGTCATCCTTGAAATTCTACCCTATCAATTCATTAGCGGCGGACGACTGGAAAGCTTTGAAGCGGCAGTTCAAACAGCCTCCACCAGCATCGTGATGATGATCTATGGCATACCGGTAGTAGCCGCTGCATCGGGGCTGATGCGGATCAAAGACAATAAAAATTTATTTAAAGGTTGGCTTCTTTTTTCGCTGGTATTGATTGTGGTACTTGTCTTTGAGGGTTCCATTATGGGTTTGATTGTGGTATCTTACAGCCTACCGCTGGTTGCTGTGCTAGCAGGTGTGATTGATCATAAACAATTCAATCGCACTGCAAAAATCTATCTGTGGCTGTCATTTTTATTCATCTGTTTGAATACCTTAGGAAATCTGCTGGGAGCCACCTGGTTTGAAAAAATTATTATGAGTCTGGTCACGATGATTCAGGCAGTCTTGTATTTTTATTTGGCAACAAGAAAACGAAAAAGAAAGATTCGACCCAAAGAATAAGCAAGGGGTGAAAAAGCAGCACCTGATACAAATAAGACGATAGTAAACGACCGTCAAAAGATCAGCCCAGGCTGGTATAATTATTAGGCCTATGATATAATATAAATGTAAGAATGATAGGATAAACTGTTAAACACTTCCTGATCTGCAACACGAATCTGGGAGTGTTTTTAATTGACCAAAAAAGAAATGGAGAATAAATGAGTATTTTAAATGTCGAGAATCTTTCTCATGGTTTTGGTGATCGAGCAATTTTTAATCAAGTATCGTTTCGGTTGTTAAAGGGAGAGCATATCGGTTTAATAGGACCAAATGGTGAGGGTAAGTCTACCTTTATGAATATTGTTACCGACCGGCTGATGCCAGATGAGGGCAAGGTTGAATGGGCAAAAAATGTGCGGATCGGTTACTTGGATCAGCATGCCGTTTTAAAACCGGGAATGACGGTTCGGGATGTGCTGACATCGGCCTTTGATTTTTTGCTGGAAATTGAAAGTCGGATCGGTTTGCTGTATGAAAAAATGGCTGAGGATAGTCCAGAAGAGGTTGAAAAGAGCCTCGAAGAAGTTGGCGATCTTCAGGAGATGCTGGAGTTTCATGATTTTTATCTGGTTGATTCAAAAGTGGACGAAGTGGGCAGCGCCCTGGGTCTTAATGATATCGGGATGGATAAGGATATTTCGGAACTCAGCGGGGGTCA
>JAHIQT010000111.1 GCA_018903255.1 Bacillota bacterium
AAAGAAATTAACTGAGGATGTTGGAAATATGGGCAACATCCTCAGAATTGTCAACAACATCATCTCAAAATCCTGAAACCATTGGAAACCCTCAGTTTTTAGAAAAGCAAATAGAATTTTCCCTATTCAAATTCTATTAATTGTTTTTCTATTTTTTTATATTTATAAGTTGGTGTCAGGCACGATCTCTGCAGGGGGAAAAAAAACATTTATTTTACGGCCACAGAAGGCACCGCAAAAGACAATCTGGTGGCTATATCCCGGGCTGTTCTGAGCGTGACTTCCCCGGGGTTGCCGGTTCCAGCCTTCGATTCATTTGCCGATCTGCTCCATTACATTGACAGCTTGTGTGAAAAAGAAAGGCTGATTCTGGTCATTGATGAGTATCCCTATCTGGCCGAAAGTTATCCGGCGATATCCTCAATGCTGCAGGCGCATATCGATCATGTCTGGAAAAACAGCCCCCTGTTTCTGATTCTCTGCGGGTCATCTATGAGTTTTATGGAGCACCAGGTATTGGGGTATAAAAGTCCCTTGTATGGAAGAAGAACGGCCCAGTTTAAGATTCATCCGTTTACATTTTTTGAGTCCCGGGAAATGCTGGGCGGGTTTGAGCGGGAAGATCAGGCGTTGCTTTACGGTGTGACTGCCGGAATACCGGAGTACCTGTCCCGCATCAATGCCAGGAAGAAGATGGAAGATAATCTTATCGATTTATTTTTTGAGGAAAGTGGTCGCTTGTTTGAGGAACCGACTAATCTGCTGAAACAGGAACTCCGGGAACCGGCCTCATATCACTCGATCATCTCAGCCATTGCTGGAGGTGCCAGCCGTCTCAATGAAATTGCCACGAAAACTGGTCTGGAAACCAGTGGCTGCAGCAGTCTTCTGGCCGGGCTGATTGAGCTTGGCATTGTCAGGAAGGAAATTCCGGTGACGGAAGTCCGGAGTAAAAAGACCCTCTATCGGCTTGAGGACAGCATGTTCACCTTCTGGTACCGGTTTGTAAGGCCCAATATCAGCGGGATCAGCCGTGGCATCGGAGCGTCCATTTTTGAAAGCCAGGTGCGATCGCAGCTCAATCATTTCATGGGAAATGTGTTTGAAGAGATCTGCCGGCAATACCTGTTCTTACCGGAAATTTATGAAAAAGCAACCTTTGTCTATGGTAATGTGGGTCGCTGGTGGGGCAATAACCCCAAGGAAAAGCGTCAGGAAGAAATTGATCTGATGGCTTTTTATGAGAACCAGGCCTTGTTCTGCGAATGCAAATGGCAGAATGAGCCAGTGAAAATGGATGTGCTGCTGGCTCTGAAACGCCGGGCAGAATTGTTTCCCTTTTCGCAAAAGGATTACATTATTTTTTCAAAAACGGGATTTTCAGAGAATGTGCTAAACGAAACCAGAAATAACCGGATTCAGCTCATTGATTTTAAGCAGATGACGGAAATCATTTCTTAGCTGTCGTGTTGCTGTTTAATACGAATTTGAATTTAACAGACGCAAAACATCGTGTAAGTTGGTGTCAGGAACACAGCCAGACCATTGTGTGTATAGGTGAAAATGAGTACGCAAAGCGGATTGAAGAAAAACGCTATTTGAAAAATCAAAGGAAACGATCATCAATGAACTCAAATGGGTTTCGGAACTCATTCATAAAGACCATCCGCTTTATAGCAGTTTCACTTAGATTTTAAAATTTGTGTCTCGTTCTATGGGTATATTATACCCTGCCGACAATCATCGGTCGAGACTGACACGACGGTCGGGGTTTTTGAAAGAAATTAACTGAGGATGTTGGAAATATGGGCAACATCCTCAGAATTGTCAACAACATCATCTCAAAATCCTGAAACCATTGGAAACCCTCAGTTTTTAGAAAAGCAAATGGAATTTGTCCCTATTCAAATTCTATTAATTGTTTTTCTATTTTTTTATATTTATAAGTTGGTGTCAGGCACGATCTCTGCAGGCACGATCTCTGTTAATCGCCTTTACTTATTTATAAGCAAGCATAAGCGGTTTCATCAGTGTCAGGCACCTGTCCATGTTTCAAGGCACCATCCACGAAAATAACCGGCTTTTACACCGGTTTATTTCTTGTAAACATCCCCTCTGGGGCCAATGCTTAATATTAGTATTAACACTTCCTCGATAATCACTTGATAAACGATCCGATATCCCTCAATTTTATATCGATAGATCTTGTCTTTTTTCGGTGCCATTAATTTTGAATTGACTCCAAAAGGGTCAATCTGTAAGGCTTCAAAAGCTTTTTCAATTTTCATCCGTGTGTTGCTCGGCATCTTGGAGATGTTTTTTTCTGCCAGTTTCGTTAATGAGATTTTGTAAACATTCCTGGTTGCCAAGAGACATACTCCCCTTTTGCGAAATCATGCTTTGCGTTTTCTATCTCTTTCACGGTTTCCGCATTACTGTAAAGCTCCACCGTTTCATACCAATCGTCCAGAAATTCAGACATTCGGATGGCGGTCATTTTTTTCTTTTTTAGTAACGCGTTGATTTCGGCCAGTTCTTTTCTGAGTTCGGTCTTAATTTCCTCCGGTGCAAATCGAACAAATAAATCGAGGCGTTCATCCATTACGATGAACTGGCTACGCATCGTTTCGAACAATTCAGCGATCTCCTGGCTGGAAAGATGATGATCTGCGTCATGATAACTCTTTTTAAAAAACTTTTCTTTCAGTTTTTTCCACCGGTTTGTCTTTTTCGGGGGTTTAATTCGCTTTAAATAATCACCGATAAAATCCGGTCTTTCAATCATTCCAGTATTGTAAATCACGACGTTCACTCCTCTCTTCACTTTATTCTTCATATTATGATCATATCATCAAAAGCTTAAAAATTCAACAAGTATGGCAAGCAAGATTTAGACACAATTACTCTTTCTATTTGCTGGTCTACTGCCTACAAAATGTCAATGATTATGTTTGTAAGTTGGTGTCCGGCATATAAATTGGTACTCTCCGATCTGACTCGACCGCACTGCCAAGCCCAAAGACCCGGCACTTGGGCTATGCAATTCGATCATACTCCATAATAGTCAGTTCACTTGCCAGAATTTCAGCCTTATCCATCAGAACATCCAGTTTTTCCGCTACTGAGGCGGAAAAGAGAACTTCTCCACACTGCTCACACTTATAACAAGGTGCATTTTTTATGATAATCATGCAGTTTTTCAAATCCGTAAAGTAGATTGTGACAGAAGCTTCCATATCTCCACTTTTACAGCTTAAACATTTCATATAGAACCATCCCTTCTTATTTTCATATCCGATTCCCATTTAGCTTTGTCTGGATAATACGCGGTTACAATTTTTGCGGTTTCACCATTGCT
>JAHIQT010000009.1 GCA_018903255.1 Bacillota bacterium
ACAGCCCTCGCTCAAATCATCAAACTGGTGGAAGATGCCCAGGGCTCAAAGGCACCGATTGCTCAGCTGGCCGATATTGTTTCTAGTTATTTTGTCCCGATTGTCTTTGTGATTGCCGTTCTGGCCTTCGCAGGTTGGTATTTCACAGGTCAGTCATTAGTGTTTTCAATGACCATTTTCATTTCAATTCTGGTAATCGCCTGCCCATGCGCACTTGGTCTGGCAACGCCAACCGCCATTATGGTTGGGACCGGAAAGGGTGCGGAGTATGGCATTTTGATTAAGGGCGGCGAAGCGCTGGAAACCACCCATCAGATTAATACCATCGTTTTTGATAAAACCGGAACTATTACTGAAGGCAAGCCCGAAGTAACCGACATTGTGACAGCTTCCGGGATTGAGCGAAATTGGCTGCTTCAAATCGCCGCTTCGGCTGAAAAAGGATCGGAACATCCGCTGGGTGAAGCGATTGTCAGAGGTGCCGAAAAGGAAAACCTGGAAACACTTAAAATTGATAAGTTCAAAGCAATTCCTGGATACGGGATTGAAGTCGAAGTTGACGGCTCTCGGCTGTTGTTGGGGAACCGAAAAATGATGGATGAAAACAGTATTTCGCTGATTACTCTGGAAAATGAATCGGATCGGCTCGCTGAAGAAGGAAAAACTCCGATGTACATTGCTATGGATGGCACGCTGTCCGGGATTATTGCCGTTGCCGATGTTGTCAAAGCCAGCAGTAAAGCCGCTATTGCCAAACTTCATGAAATGGGCATTGAAGTTGCGATGATTACCGGCGACAACAAAAAAACAGCCGAAGCCATTGCCAAACAAGTTGGCATTGATCGGGTTCTGGCAGAAGTATTGCCCCAAGATAAATCAAACGAAGTAAAAAAACTCCAGGCTGAAGGCCGAAAAGTGGCCATGGTTGGGGATGGCATCAATGACGCACCGGCATTGGCACAGGCTGACATTGGCATCGCGATTGGTTCTGGTACCGATGTCGCCATGGAATCCGCTGATATCGTACTGATGCGAAGTGATCTTATGGATGTGCCAACGGCTATCAAGCTCAGCAAAAGCACCATTCGGAACATCAAGCAAAATCTAGTTTGGGCATTTGGCTACAACGTTGCCGGAATACCCATTGCCGCCGGACTGCTGTATCTGTTTGGCGGGCCATTGCTGAATCCCATTTTTGCAGCCGCGGCCATGTCACTGAGTTCGGTTTCGGTACTCACCAATGCACTGAGATTAAAAGGGTTCAAGCCATAAAAAGTAATAAGTAATAGTAAAAAAATAAACTTAAAATAAAAAGGAGATATGATTATGAAAAAGAAAATTGTATTAGTAGGGGCAGTAGCATTGTTATTAGTTGTCCTATCTGGTTGCCAGCAGGCAGATGTTGTTGGCAAGACCTCTATCACATCATTTGATGCGGTTCTTCAGGCAATCCCTGATCAAATTGCCGAAGACGAGATGAATGGCGGATGGTCTTTGTCGGCACCGGATGGAACCGCCCGTTTTATCTGGAGTAAAGATTACAGCAGTGGCACACCTCACGATGTGATGCTGGAAGTGGCTGCGAAACCATTCATCGATGCCGGACTTGATGTCACCAAACTCCCTGCCGGGATGGTTATCGGCGATAAGATTATGGTCGGAACCATGTTAGGTGATGAAAAATTAACCTATAAAGGCGAAGTCACACCGCTAGCCTCCTATGAACAGATTGTCAATTTAAAACGTGAAAATATTAAATATCATACCGCCCTTGACCACTATGGGGTCGATCTTGGTGATGGCAATGCGTTTGAATGGGCGAAAGACATGAGTACCAATGACAAGGATATCGTCTTTGTGCTCAATCCGCAGATGTTTATTGATGCCGGTGTTGATCCGACAAAAGTTGAAGGCTGGGTTTTTGCCAAGGTAAAAATCGAAGATAAAGATAAACAACCCATTGAAGTTGATAAATTCTTAAAACCGTTTAGTATTAAATAAATAGTCTAGAATAACGACTCAAAATAAATATTTTAAATAAAATTTAATGAGGTGCAAAAAATGAAAAAAATAATTTTAAATGTCGAAGGTATGTCCTGTGCTCACTGTGAAAGAGCTGTAAAAAATGCTGTTGGCGAACTTGAAGGTGTTGAGAGTGTCATCGTCGATCTTCCTGGAAAAACGGTGGCAATCGAATACGATTCAGATAATTTAACCTTTGAGAGTTTTAAAGCGGCCATCGAAGAAGAAGACTTCAATGTAGTAGGACAAATCTGAAAAACTAATGCAAATAACCGTAAATAGTATAAAACCAATATCCTTAAAAAATTTCAAAGATGTCACATGCTGATACGGTTAAAAAGTTGTTATAAGCGTCTTTGCTTAAAAGTAAAGACGCTTATAAACAACAGATAGTATGGTCCAATATGGACGTAAGTCATAATCGATTCATCAATCAGAACGGATTGAAATTTTAAAAGGTGGGAATGAAAATGAAACAGCAAGAAATTGGGATTGTTATTGAAGTAAATGGAAATGTGGCAAAAGTCTAGGCCGCCAGACATGGGGATTGCGATAACTGTGGAGCATGCCCTGGAGATAGTGCTATTGTCATGGATGTTCGCAATGCCGTTTCGGCTAAACCAGGACAAAAAGTAGCATTTGAGATGCACAGTGCAAGTATGGTACTCGCAGCCTTTGTGGTGTATGCTATTCCTTTATTTGCCGCCGCCGCGGGGGCGGTGATTGGTTGGTTGATTGCAAATCAGCTTGGTCAATCATTGGTAGGGTTTCAAGTTGGTGGTGGTATAATCGGATTCGGTTTATCATTAGTCGTTATAAAATTATACGATCGGGCTATAAAAAACAACGTCAAAACACTGCCTGTGATTACGAAAATATTGAATTGAAGTTATTAATGCTAAGTCATTCAATTTTTAAATTAAAGAATGATTTTGTATTTTACTAAGTATGAATTTTGTGAATAGGCGTGTTGCTGTATTTTCCCAACACCCAATTTTACATAGATTAAAAGGTGAAAGAAATGGTACAAATGACACTCAATATTGAAGGTTTATCCAGTGGCCTTTGCGGACAAGAATTAATGGAAACAATCATTAAGATCGATGCACAAGCAGAGGTAGCAGTTGATTTGCCTAAAAAGAATATAACAATTGAATTTGATGCAGAAGTGACGAGATTAGACAGTTTTATATATTCAGTCGAAAACGAAGGCTACTCCGTAACAGATATAAAATTAATCATTTTTCGTTATGGTTATTAAATGAAGAAATTCAATTAATCTTGAATTAGGAGATTGCTATGAAACATAGCTTAAGAACAAAATTATCGCTGACTATTGCTCTGATAATGTTACTGACTGTAGCTTCGATCAGCTTTCTATCTAATATTTTAATAGAAAAAGAATTTACTAATTATCTTACCATTCAGCAGGAGAAACGAACTCAGGAAATAACAGATAGTTTGAGTCAGCAATATGATCTGAATACAAAAACATGGGATGCTGATTTCGTTCATACCATTGGCATGTATGCACTTTATGACGGGTATATTGTTAAGGTTTATGATTTGCAGAATCAAACGATCTGGGATGCTGAAACCTGCGATATGTCCTTATGTACACAAGTGATGGATGATATTTCACATCGAATGGACACGAAATACCCGCAAATGAATGGTGAATTTATGTCAAAGACCATCTCGATTATGAAAGACGGGGAGGTCATTGGCACCGCACATATCAGTTATTTTGGACCGTACTTTTTAAGCGCTGATGATTTTCAGTTTTTGTATGCACTCAACACAATTTTAATCGGTATCGGACTTTTCTCACTCATTTTTTCAGTTATCGTCGGAACAATCCTGGCTAAACGATTAAGCAGTCCAATCCTAAATACTGTCACGGTCACAAAACAAATTTCTGATGGTGATTATGATGTGCGCATCGCCGAAGGCTCAAATACCAGAGAATTAAAGGAACTCATTGTTGCTGTCAATCATTTGGCCGATTCACTGGGAAAGCAGGAATCGTTAAG
>JAHIQT010000112.1 GCA_018903255.1 Bacillota bacterium
ATAGGTTAAATCGTAACTTGTATCTGGATTCTTACTATGGTTCAAGGCATTCGTACAGGCCTCAGATACAGCAACCTTCAAATCTTCCACATCGCCAATGGAAAAACCCATATTGTTTGCTACTGATGCTATTGTAAGGCGTGCTAAGCTGACATATTCTGGTTTTGTCGGCAGTGTCAGTTTTATCCTATCCATTCTTTTTCCCCTTCTCAATTTGCTTAGTTAGCTGGATTGTCTACAATTTCGATTATCTTATCGACTCCTGTAAGCGATAACAGCTTTTTGATATTGGGTCGCGGATTCATCATAATAATCTTTTGTCCCATTTCTTTGGTTTTATTTCTTAACTCAATTAATACACTCATGCCGGTGCTATCCATATAGGATAACTCGGAACAATCTAAAATGATTTGCGTTGCCTGAGTCTGAATTTCTTTTTCGATTGACGCTCTGAAATTTTCAATAGAATAAATGTCGATTTCGCCTTTAATACTGACCATACTTGTTTTACCCATTCCAATTATGTTATTGCTGTTCATATAATCTCCATTTCACAATTAATCTGTTTAAAAAAAGCTAATTTTATTGATAAAGCTTTTTGTCACAGGCGCTCGCTAATCGGCCTTTTCATAAATCCAAAACTAGACCCAATGCGGTGATTACCATCATTGGGCCTAGGGCTGTAAATCCACGGCCTATACCTTATTTTTGCTATTCTTTTTTTGAAAAACTTCCAAGCCTCTTTTTAATACCGCTGTAGCTTTTACAACTGGATCAATAACATCACGTTTGATGGTATTTAACGCGACTTCAACCTCATCCACCATCATGCTGGACTTGTCAACGATATGGGCAGTTGATTTAGTTATGCCATCAGCATTTTCCATAATACTGCGAAGCGCCAGACGATTGTCCTCCATCAGCTTAGTGGTTGTGTCAAAGGTTGCTGCCAGACTCTTAAGCAGCTTAACTAAATAAACCGTTCCGACCACAAAGGCTACTCCTACTAATAGCAGTGCCAGTTCCCATAAGCTAAAATTTAACGTTATCATTTATAACATCCAATCCTTACGCTTCTTCTTTATCAGCAACTTCAACTTCTTCAGTCATTTTTGCATCTTCTTTTTCAAGGGCTTCCAGTTCTTCGTTTAAATCAGCAATATCCTGTTCAACTTCATCCTGAATTTCCTGAATCTTACTTTCAATCTGGTTTTTATACTCATTAACGCGTTCAGTAAACTGTTCTTGCATGTCCTGGAATTGTTCTTTGAGATTTTCACCATATTCTATAGCTTGATCATAGGCATTGCCCAGGGCTTCTTCTGTGCCTTCAGCCAATTTTTTTCGAGTTTCATCACCTGCTGCCGGTGCTAATAACACGCCTAGTGTTCCGCCAATGATGGTTCCTAGAAAAAGTCCGCCAACAAAATATAATTTGTTACTGCTCATTTTAAATTCCTCTACTTTCATTGTGATATATACTACATTTTACCTCAAAACACCCTTAATTAACAGTCATTTATTTTATTTTTTATTTCAAAGAAACTATTCGCCAAACTTATCATTGATTAATTGTACCAAGGCATCCACTGCTTCGGCTTCATCATCCCCTTCAGCCTGAATTTCAATCGTTGTGCCCTGAGAAATCCCCCCTGCCATAATGCCCATAATACTTTTCGCATTAATTGAGTTTCCCTCTTTAATCACAAATATCTTAGACTTGAATTTACCGGCTGTTTGTACAAACATTGATGCCGGTCGGGCATGTAAACCCGTCGCATTTAATACTGTCACTTCTTTTTTTACCATTGTAATTCCTCCTAATGATTTTCTCTAAATATCTAAATTCAATTTTTTCATTGATTTTTGAACAAAATCCATTATTTCCTCACCGGTTTCCATATTAAGAGCAGCATCAGCTATTTTTTTTGCGTCTTCATAAGTGACACTGCGAATGATCTTTTTAATCTGGGGAATTGACAGGGCACTCATGCTGAATTCATAAAGACCCAATCCCAACAGCAGTATCGCCGCTAACGGATCACCTGCCATTTCACCGCACATTCCGGTAAAAAAGTTATCTTTCTTTTCGGATGTTGCCGTAACCTGCTTAATCAGACGTAAAATCGCCGGATTAAAGGGATCGTAAAGATAGGAAACTTCCTGATTCATTCTGTCTACCGCCAGGGTATATTGACAAAGATCATTGGTACCAATGCTAAAGAAGTCGACCTCTTTGGCAATGATATCGGCAGCAATGGCGGCTGATGGTATTTCAATCATCACCCCAACCTTGACAGTCTTATCATAGGGCAGCTGTTCTTGATCCAGCTCTTTCATGCAATCCAGAAGGATAGCCTTAGCCTGTCTTACTTCTGTAATTGATGAAATCATCGGGAACATGATGTGAGCCTGCCCATAAACACTGGCTCGCAGAATCGCCCTGAGCTGGATTTTAAACAGACCAACCTCTTTAAAGCAAAGCCTGATTGCCCGTAAACCCAAAAATGGGTTCAGCTCATCATCCATCGGCAAATAAGGCAGTTTTTTATCGCCGCCAATATCCAAGGTGCGAATAATTACCGGCCCGTTGGGAAAAGCTTCTAATACTGAACGGTAAGCTGCAAATTGCTTTTCTTCACTGGGCATGACATCGCTGTTCATGTATAAAAATTCAGTTCGATAGAGTCCGACCCCGACCCCACCGTTCTTGAGAATACCAGCCACGTCATTGGGCTCTCCGATATTCCCAACTAATTCGACTTTCCTGCCATCTAAGGTGATGGCTTCTAAGTCTTTTAATGCTTCCAGCTCTTTAAGATAATCCTGATACTTCTGTTTTTCTTTTTCATATGATTGCAGTTGTTCATCACTGGGATTCACGCATACCTTGCCGGTTAGTCCATTCACCACCATCAAATCACCATTTTTGACCGTCTTCGTGATATCGCCCAAGCCAAGTACTGCGGGTATTTCCAGGCTGCGAGCCATAATCGCCGTATGGGATGTGCGACTGCCGATGTTGGTCGCAAAACCCATCACCCGTTTCTTATCCATCTGTGCCGTATCTGATGGGGTCAGATCATCGGCAATGATAATCACATCTTCTTCCAATTGGGACAAATCTGCCTGGACAATTCCCAGAATATTCTGAAGAACCCGGCTACCGACATCTTTAATATCAGCTGCCCGAGCACTGAAATAGGGATCATCCATCTGATCAAAGATATCAAAAAAACGATCGGTGACGATCTTTACTGCATAATCGGCTGCTAAATGATTATTATTGATCTCAGCTTCGACGCCTTCGACAAATTCTGGATCATCCAAAACCATCGCGTGAGCCTCAAAAATTGCGCCTTCTTCTTCACCAAGCTCGCTGATGGCTTTTATTCGGATGGCTTCCAATTGCTGATGGCTGTGCTTCACCGCATTTTGAAATTTAACAATTTCAGCCTCGGTGTCGTTGATTTTATTTTTGTTTACTTCCAACTGAATCTTTTCATAAACAAGTGACTTCGCAATAACAATACCCGGTGATGCAATAATTCCTTCTTTAATAAACATCTTTAATTCTCCTTTATTTAAAGGTTTAGATCTCATTTCTTCCTTCAAAGGCTTTAATTAATGTTATTTCATCTGTGTATTCAAGATCAGCACCAATCGGGATACCCTTTGCCAACCGGGTAACCTTTACTCCAAGTGGACTAATCAGATTTCCTAAATACATCGCTGTGGCTTCACCTTCGACTGTCGCATTGGTTGCCATGATAACTTCATTTATGTCGCTTTTGCCAATCCGCAGTAATAATTCGCGGGCTTTGATGTCCGCAGGACCAATCCCGTCAAGCGGCGAAATGGCGCCGTGGAGCACATGGTATAAGCCGTTATACTCACGGGTTTTTTCAATTGCGAAAATATCCCGACTATTTTGAACCACACAGATGGTTTGTTGGTCGCGCTTTGGATTCTCACAAATATCACAGATTTCTTTATCGGTTATTGTAAAGCAGGTCTGACACAATACTATTTTTGATTTCGCTGATAATAATGCCTCGGACAAGCTTGAAATTTCTTCGACAGATAGATTGATAATGTGAAAAGCTAGCCGCTGCGCCGATTTTTCACCGATGCCTGGCAGTTTTCCCAATTCCTGAACCAACCGCTCAAGCGTCTTTGGGTAATATCCCATCGATAACCTACATTAAACCGGGAATATTCATTCCCCCAGTAATTTTTCCCATTTCACTATTAACCATCTCTTCTGCTTTGACAATCGCTTCATTAACCGCCGCCAATACCAGATCTTCGAGCATTTCAATGTCATCCTCATCAATCACTTCGGGATCAATCTTAATCGATAAAATTGTTTTCTTGCCAGTTGCGACTACTTTAACAGCGCCGCCGCCAGCAGTGGCTTCAACTTCCCGTTCTTCGAGTTCTTCCTGTAATTTCGCCATATCTTGTTGCATTTTCTGCACTTGCTTCATCATATTGTTCATGTTTCCGCCACCCATTCCGGCCGGCATTTTTCTTTTTGCCATTCTATCCTCCTGTGGTTTTCCATTCTTTATAACTTCCTCATTATAACACTAATGACCTATTATTATCACTATCTTTTTAAGCTAATTTTGTGGTTTATCGGTAGTTGTGATTATTTTCACCGCTTCGTCGTTAACAATGCGCAGGGTTTTTTCCAGCAGATCAAGCTCATTAAAATTTTCTTCTTCCAACCTTATTGAAACCGTGATGGCTTGACCCGTCTTTTGAAGGAGCGCCGTTTCAAAGCCTTTAAGCAGCTCGGGTTTATTGACGAACTGATAAAAATTCTTGTTTTCCACCGTATAAATTATTGCCAAGTGGCCCTCACCCTCGAGTGCCGGTTGACCCCGTTTCAAAAACATCGCCTGACCTGAGTTCGTTTTTGCTATTTCATCACAGAGAATTTTGAAGAGTCTCATACCATCATGGCGACTGCTTCCGGTCTTTACTTTTTTATCAGATCCGGGCTGATTCAGATTATCTTCCTGCCCTGACAAAGCAACCTTGACTTTATTTTCAGGCACCGCTTCAAAAGCCTCAACCCCGGCTGCGAAACGGTCCTCGTCTTCGGGTTCTGGTCGTTCTGCATCAAGCGAGCGGCTCTCTGACAGCTGGTTTTCGGGTTGTGGTAAATTTTCTGGAGGAACCTTTTTTATCGCTATATTGCTTTGCGGGTCAATCGGCGGTAATGGTTTTACTGCTTTTTTTTGTGAAACAATTTCTGTTGCTGGAATCGATATCGCTATTTGATCCCTTAGACAAAGCTTTAATAGCGCCATTTCCAGGATTATTCCCTGAAGACTGCTGTATTTCAGTTTATTTTTTTCGTCAATCAGTTGACTAATCATCTGATACAATTGATTAAATGTCAGTTGCTCACTTAATTGCTGGTAGACAACTAAATCCTCAGCCGTACAGAGTAGAATTTCTTTTGCCGTCGCTTTTGCGGTTTTAGTTATCAGAACACCCCGCATAAATTCAATTATCTGGTCTATCAGTAAGTTATTATCCTTACCTTTGCTGACCAGTACCCTCAGACATGTTATCACACCAGCGCTATCATAATCGACAATTCTTTTTACCAAATCACTGATACTTTGTTTATCAGCCATACCAGTAAATTCCAGCAGGTCAGTGAAAGCTACATTCCCATTTTGATCCTTCAGATCGATGATCTGGTCCAATAAACTCAGCGCATCACGCATTGAGTTTTCACCCCGGGCGGCAATAAAATCATAGCATTCCTCTGCCATTGTCACCTGAATATCCTGACAGATCTGCTTCATTTGGATAATGATCAAAGCTTTAGGAATCGGGCGAATTTCATAGCGTTGACATCGCGATAATATCGTCACTGGACACTTATTCGGTTCAGTAGTGGCCAGGATAAAAACGACATGTTCCGGCGGTTCCTCAAGGGTTTTTAATAAGGCATTAAAGGCTTCCTTGGTGAGCATATGAACCTCATCAATAATATAGACCTTATACTTGCCAATTGTTGGCGGGTATTTTATTCGCTCACGAATTTCACGTATTTCATCGACGCCACGATTGGAAGCGCCATCAATTTCGATGATATCCATAACGCCGGGGCGATCAATTTTTTGGCAAACATCACATTGATTACATGGATTTCCGTCAATTCCATTCGGGCAATTGATGGCCTTGGCAAATATCTTTGCCAGCGAGGTTTTTCCTGTTCCTCTGATGCCTGAAAAAAGGTAGGCGTGACCAATCCGGTTATATTTAATTTGATTTTTAAGTATCCGGGTAATACTATCCTGACCCACCACCTCATCAAAGGTTTGTGGACGATATTTCCGATAAAGCGCTAAATATGACATTTTTCCCTCTTTAGTTCTGTACTTTTAGTAGTTTTATTATATTACACTCTGTATTAATTGTATAGCTAAATGCACTCCACCATTTATGGGTTGTTCAAAAAAAAGAAGTCCCTCTAAAAGGAACTTCTTTTTTTTATAAAAGGTGGAAGGGCAGGTCTTTTTCGCGCCGCGCTTTTTTTGCCTGTTCTTTTTCGGTTTGAACTTTTAGTCTTTTTTGTTCAATTTCTGCCCGAACTTTTCGCTCTTTTGATATTGCCCGTTCAGCTGCCTTTGCCGTCAATTCTTGAAGCGCTTTAGCTTTGTCCCTGATTTCTTTGCGCAGCCGCTCCTCAAGCTCGATTCTACTTTCCTCTTTTTCTTCGGCTTCTTTCTGACGAGCCATTTCTAACCTTTTCGCATCTTCTTCAGCTTTTAACTTAGCTTTGATTCGAGCTTCTTCCTCAGCTTCTTTTTTTGCTTTTATTTCTGCCTGTTTTTTTTCTTCTTGTTGTTTTTTAGCTTCAGCCGCTTTTTTTATTGCTATTGCCTCGTCCTGAAACTTCTGATGCAATTTTTCGATTAAAGCCTTGGATTTTGCAGCGACAGCTTTTGCCTTCTTATCAGCTTCAGCCTTTGCAGCAGCAGCTTTTTGGGCAAGTTCCTTTGCTTTTGCTTCAGCGGCTTCTAACTCAGCCTTTATTTTAGCCTCAGCATCTTTCTTCGCTTTTTCTTCGGCCTTCGCTTTGGCTTCTGCTTGAGCCTTTGCCTTAGCTTCTACTTCCGCCTTTGCCTTAGCTTCTGCTTCCGCCTTTGCCTTGGCTTCTGCTTGAGCCTTTGCCTTGGCTTCTGCTTCCGCCTTTGCTTTGGCTTCTGCTTCCGCCTTTGCCTTGGCTTCTGCTTGAGCCTTTGCTTTGGCTTCTGCTTCCGCCTTTGCCTTGGCTTCTGCTTCCGCCTTTGCCTTTGCTTCTGCTTCCGCCTTTGCATCTAATTCACGTTCTATTTTTGTTGAGTTCATTTTCTGGGGATTCTTGTCACTGAAATCCTCGGTGTTATCTTCTTTACCCGCAATCACTCTGCTAACCTTTTTAATTAAATCATCAAACTTCACCACTTCTTCATTCCCCGCTTCACTTGAATTCGTTGTATTCAAATTACCTTGAATCTCTGTGTCTTTTATTAATTGTGATTTAGGTTTACTTTTACGAGCCATGACAATCTCCTTTTTAATGACATAGTATGGTTCTATTTTTTATAAATGGCCTTGGTGCATTTATAAAAAATAGAAATCTGATGTATAAAAAACAAATGACCGAAGCCATTTGTCTTTTATACATTTTAATTTTTACAGCTTGTGTTAAAACAGGATTCTTGCGATATCCTTATGCGGTGAAGAAATAACCGAATAGCTCGTAATGAGATTCGATTCAGCCATCTCTGTCTGAGCCGTTTGAATGGCCATTTTAACAGAAGATATTTCACCAGTGATTAATACAAAGCCTTTTCCACCCAAGCCTCTTGCAATTCGAATTTCAAGGAGTTCTACGTTTGATGCTTTCGCACAAATATCTCCGATCAAAATTGAAGAAATAGCATTAATCGTTTCAACAATACCTAGTGATTTCACATCACCGATCTCACCTGCACCTAACATGGCCGGCAAAACATCGGGGTGAATATTCGGTATAACGTGAGACTCTAACATGTGGATACCACCCACTTGTTCACCATTCTTTATTGATGCTTCGACGGCTCCCACATCTCCAGCTATAATACTGACGTACTTACCAGGACATAAAGGTGATGCCATCAGCAGCTCAACATTTGCGGATTTTAGCATTTCATCAGTGGATTCTATACCAACTGGAATGCTCTTAAATTCCATAAAACCAACTGCTTTTTTCAAAATATCACTTCTTTCTATACTGTGAATGATTTAAACATAAAACCTGATTTAACGGTTTTTCTAACTAAAAGAGTGCTGGTACGATTAACCCACCAAGAATGGTGAAGTTAATGAGCTGTGTAATAAAGATTACTACAGCAGGAGGGTCGATATGGGTATCGCAATGGCTGTTAAGTGTTTTTGCAGCCCATTCGCCCAAGAAAGCTGTAAACATACCTGTAATTGCTGCACCAATAATTGCAGCAATAGGACCTGCGCCAGCTGTGAATAAAATTACCGCTGTTGAACCTGCAGGTAAAACGATATGATGCCATCCTTCAAAATAGTGTCCACAAGTGATGAAGATTAGCGAGATCGCAGCAACTGCGAAACCGATAACTGGTGTCATGTTAAATAGGTAAGCCGCTTCAGCAACGCCACCTTCTAAACCAAGTGTTCCTAATGTAGCAGCTATACCACCAATTAAGATACCAATACCAGCACCATAGGTAAGAACAAATCCTAAACGGCTTCCAGTAGAAACCCATTCGCGTTTTTCACCAGCTGGTGTTTTTCCTGTTAAACCTGTTTTACCAAATACTAAACGTACAATAATACCAGAAAGCATAACTGTTAAAGCAACTGAATCAGTCCAACCTGCTCCACCGCCTTCACCAAGCAGTCCATCAAATACAGCTGTTCCAATGACTGGACCAACAATGTATTGGATCAGGAAACCAACCATACCGAAGATACCACCAACGATTAATACCATTGGATCACCAAATTTCACGAGTGGTGTAACAATATCTTGACCATTTTCAATGTGATTTCTTGTCATTGCAAACGCAGCACCAGCTACAGCACCAGCGAAGGCAACATGTGGACCAAACCAAGAACCGAAACTAATAATACCAACTGCAGGTGCCCCAAATTCTCCACCCATAACTGCCGCTAAAACAGTTAAACCAGTGAAAATAAACGCTTGAAGCCCGCCCATAAATGTGGCTAATAAGCCACCGCCAAATGCGGCGATTAACATTGTAAAGTCCATAATTTCCCCCTTAAAATATGATTTAGGACTCGATAGTGATTTTCTCACTATCCGCGGCTGAAATCCTACCGCTAATACTAGCAAAAATTTTTGCGCTCAGTTTACCCTCAGGGATATCCCCGATAAGTTGTCCTCGCTCCACATGATCTCCAACGTTTACAACTGCTACTGCAGGAGCACCTATATGTTGTGACAATAATAGGTTGACTTTAGAAAACGTTTTATCCGTTTCAACCATCGGAGCCGGAAGATCATACTTCGTCAGTCCCAATCGTGATACTAAACGGTAAACGTTAAACTGTTTGCCTTCTCTGAAGGGCACAGCTGATGTTGGTACAAGGTGGTGAGGATTTTTGATCCCTTTGCTTCCAAATTCTCGCTTGAGCATGGCATTGAACTTCCAAGGTTGTAGGTCCATTACACATGCATATTGACATAAGCCACATTCACAGCATAGAAAAGCGTTTGTAGCTTGGGTGGACGTGTCGCAAGTCGAACCATAGGCAGCGATCCGCATGAGTTTATGGGGTTCCAGGTTATGACCCAAAGCGTATCTCGGACATAGCTCTGTACAATAGTTGCATTGCATACAAGCCATCCCTGCCATTTTCATGGTTTCCTTGATGGACTTCGTTTTAGAAACGATCAACGGATGATCTTTTGCTAAAACAATCAGTCCTTTAGTTGTTTTTGTAATCACTGACTCAACATCAACGATTTTTCCCATCATCGGACCGCCGTTGATCACGACAAAATCCTCAATGGTTGTTCCTCCGGCTAATTCCAAAGCTTCACGAACGGTAATACCCAAAGGTACCTTTGTTGTAAGTTTGTTCTTAACCTCGCCTGTTAATGTCAAATATGTATCCATAACCGGCTTATTGTCTACCATTATATCATAAATGTTTATAAGTGTCTCGACATTTATCACTAATGTACCGACATTTAACGGAATTCCGGCTTCAGGTACAATCCGCCCCGTTGTTTCATAGACAAGCACCTGCTCATCTCCAGCTGGGTAGAAGTTCTTTAACAAATGCATTTTAATCTTAGGAAATGCTGATAATTCTTTGTTTATCGCATCAATAGCATCTGTATATTTCTTTTTAAGGCCAATAATGCCTTCCTTTGCTTGTGTTTGATCGATAACAGCCTGAAGAGCTGTTAACATTTTAACAGCCTCCAGTGCCATCAGTTGTTGATCAACGCGCAATAATGGTTCGCATTCTGCGCCGTTGACAACAACTGTTTCAACGGTGCAATTTAATTTGACCTGGGTTGGAAACCCTGCCCCGCCTGCACCAACGATGCCGGCGTTTTGTACCAATTCTACTAAATTTGCGCTCATGAACAACACCTCTATTATTTAATCGTAAATCCTCCTACTAATACACATCGTCGTTTACGCGTAAATGTCTTAGCAGATGTTAGGCCTTCTCCAGTCGGACCGGCAATGGTAAAGGTTGTATAGCCTTCCCCACCAACACCGATACCAGCATATGAAGGACCATTTTTAACAAAAATAGTGGTTTGCACTCTTTTTGCCATTTCCGTTAGGTTATTGATATTTGTTGAATGCATGATCGCAGTATGTCGGTAGCCATGTTCCAGCGATACGGCCAGATCAATTCCTTCAGCAACATTCTTAACCCGAATAATTGGAAGGATCGGCATCATCAATTCTTCAACTGCAAAGATATGATCTTTGCCTGTTTCCATAATGATAACCCGAACCGAATCATCAACCTCAATACCAATTCCTTTTAGAATAACCTTAGCACTTCTGCCGACGTAATCGCGACTTAAGCGACCACCGGGTATAACCAGTTCTTCCAATTCGGCAATTTTCTTGGCGTCTTTTAGTTCATAAGCACCATTCTTTTTCATGTTAAAGATCAGATAGTCGGCTACCTGTTCAACGACAACCACTTCTTTTTCAGCGATACAAGGTAAGTTATTATCGAAGCAACAGCCATCGACAATATCTTTTCCCGCTTTTTCTATATCAGCCGTTTCATCAACTAATGCCGGTGGATTACCCGCTCCTGCACCAATCGCTTTTTTGCCGCTTTGCAAGACCGTTTTTACCACTCCCGGACCACCGGTCGCACAAAGTAGGGTAATTTTTGAACTGGTAAACATGGTGTTTGCACTATCCAGGGTTGGTTCTGCCGTTGTAACGATCAGATTCTCTGGACCGCCAGCTTCTACAATGGCTTTATTTAGCAACTTAACAGTCAAAGCGCTGGTTTTTTTAGCACTGGGGTGTGGCGCAAATACAACGGTATTTCCTGCCGCCAGCATCCCAATCGAATTACAGATAACCGTCTCGCTGGGGTTGGTTGAAGGTGAAACTGAACCAATTACACCATATGGCGATTGTTCAACTAAGGTTAACCCATCATCACCGGTAAATGCTTCGGCCACAAGATCTTCGACCCCAGGCGTTTTAACCGTCGCCAACTCATGTTTTAAGAGTTTATGTTCGTAATTGCCCATGCCTGTTTCTTCGACCGCCATCTGACAAATCATTTCCATATTTTCTTTTTTAAGCATTTCTGCTCGCATTGCTGCAATCAGCTTGCTTCGGAACGCCATTGGCTGTCTCATAAATGACTTTTGAGCTTCAAAAGCAGCGTCAATGGCATTCTCCATGTCATTGAAAATTCCAAGCTCACCATCTCTTAAAGGTTTTCCGCCTTCAACTGCACAATCAATTTCTGCCATTACTTTTTTTACTATAAATTCTATACCTGTTGTATCAATATTCATACAAGGTACCTCCTGGATCGTGTTAATTTTTGTCTTATTTTAATGCGTCTAGTCCAGCTTGAGCAACAATCATGTCGTCGGCGACACTGCCACCGCTTACTCCGATACCACCGATGATTTTATCGCCTTCGAAAATAGGGAAACCACCGCCAAAGACAACCATTCTTCCCTTATCGCAGGACGCGATTCCGAACAGCTGGCCAGATTCTTTGGCAAGATCAGCTGCCTGATCGGTACCCATTTTGAGAGCAACGGCTGTATAAGCTTTATTGGTTGCTATATCCATACTGGCGAGTAACGAATCTTCCATCCGGTTAAATAATACCGTGTTTCCGCTGGCATCGCAAACTACAATAACCATTGGCACATCAATTTCGATTGCTTTTGCAGCAGCCGCTTCTGCCATCTTTTTTGCCATATCTAATAATTTTCCAGTAGTCGTCATTTTTTCTTCCTCCTGATTAATTAGTATTTTATAAAACAGCCAAAGCACTCTTTGCAATAATCATATCTTCATCCACACTTCCACCGCTGACGCCAATTCCGCCAATAATTTCGCCATTGTGCTTTAGTGGATAACCACCTCCAAAAACGACCATGCGACCATTATTGGTCCATTGTAGGCCGTATAGAGAGCCATTCTCTTTCACCACATCGGCAACCTTATCGGTCGACATTTTCAGTGCATTAGCGGTATATGCCTTATTGACTGAAATATCAATGCTGACCATCAGGGCATCTTCCATGCGTTCAAAGTAGGCTAAATTGCCTCCGGAGTCGACAACTGAAAAAACGATTGGTACATTGATTTCTTCAGCCTTAACTCTGGCTGCAGCAGCCATTTTTTTTGCTAGAGTGAGTAATGAATAATCTTTATTCTTATCTTTGCCATCAATGGCATCTGTTTCGACTTGTTCTAACTGATTCAGTTTTTCTTTAACCCGGCTTACTACTTCTTTTACCACTCCGTTAAACTCTACTGTTCGAGCTAAAACAAACAAGGTATCAGAAAGTCGATTAACAAATTTTACCAATTCTGGCCGACTTTCTTCATTTTCACGACTATATTTGACAATCAATCGTTCACCCCGCCTAACAACTGTCCGGGCAACGTGAAGTGCCGCCGACGCTGGACTGGCTCCTGGGATAATAAACGCCTTTTGGGGACCAATCATTGCTAAGTATTGTTCCATCGTGCATTCCATATAATCGACATCAGCCTGAGCAATTCTGTCTACCAGCATCGCCTTGCCTTTTTCATCACTGGCAAGTTCTGCACCTAAAACAAAAATTCGTTTCTGTAAATAGTGCAGTATTTCTTTGATATCTTCATCTTCGCAAAGTGAATACGCTAAACCAATCGCCGAATTCGCTTCGTCCATGGTTCCATATGCATCGACACGGATATTATCCTTCGGTGTTCGACTCGCTCCAAAAAGACCGGTCTCACCCTTGTCCCCTCCTCGGGTATACACATTTGGCATTACTCCACCTCACTAAACAATCTGAATTTCATCAACAATGCCGACAATGGTCATATCAATCGGAGCCATTTTATCGCCATACACATAGCGGGCATTGCTCCCCGATGTCACGATAACTGTTTCTCCAATACCCGCGCCGACCGAGTCCACGGCAATTGCTGTAGAAGAACTTGAATATTTTTCAAACTCGCCGTATTCATCAATTTTTTTAATAATTAACAGTTTACATCCCACAAGATTAGGATCTTTTTGGGTTGATACTACGTTTCCGACTACTTTTGCTAACTGCATATATTCACCACCCTCACTAAATCCTGATAATCTGGAGCCCAAATTCTTTGGCCGCATCCGCAGCATAACCTGTTAGAATTGATCCAGCTGGTATCTTAATCACATTTGATCCCTGAGCTTTTAAAATATCCACCCGCGAGACTACTTTTTTATCAATCACACACTCGCCCTGATTGACAGGCAAGGTCTGATTTTTAACCACCGGCTCTTTCCCGACAGACTTATCTGTCTTTTTTACGATTAAGTCACTTGCTTCTGCAGGTGGGTCACCAATACATGTTGCATACAAGTCTTTGCCACTTACTAATTTCATTCCAAAATCCCGCAATGTTGCGATATTGTTATTCAACATTTCGCGATACTTTGGCGATGATTTCCCCATCCCAAGTTTGGCTCTCTGGTGATCATCGGGGTCACACGCATTGATCGCAGCAACCACCGGTGTACCAGCCATGAAACCGTGATTGACGAGGGATAACAGGACTGTGTCGGTTATTCCCACAGCCAATTTAGCTGCTGTATTGACACTCATGGTAGCAATCACAAACATGTCTGCTGATCCGTATAGCTCTTTTTGACTTTTGATGTTGCCACTGTGATAAATCACGTCAAGACTTAATTCTTTTTGAATAGCAGCAGGATTTAGCACCTTCATGCCATCATCAGAAAGAACAACTTTTAATTGCCAACCATCTTTTTGTAATTTCAACAGTGAATCCATCGAATCCTTAAAACCAATCGTCGCTCCGGTAAAGAAAACAACTGCTTTTTTAGGTTGATTTTTTATTCGCCTGATAACCTCGTCAACAATTTTTTGAATAAGTGTATCCAACAAACCATTTTCGAGCATTTTCTCCATGTCCAAATTCTATCACCACATTTCTTACCTTTGACAATTAAAGGCTATCCCTAAGGGTGTTACCAACAATGGTTCTACTGGTTTAATGGTTTTGATACCTGTTTCGTCTTCAAATATTTTTTCAAAATCATCAAAGACACAAGCCCCGCCAACCACATAAATAACGTCTACGTCATACCCGACTATAAAGCGATTGACGATCGACGCCATCTTCTGGACAACGGGTTTGATAATTGGAAATATTTTCTTTTGTGATTCATTTTTTTTAAGTTCCTCAGCTTCTTCAAAGCTGATGTGATGAAAACCTGCCAGTACCAGACTCATATGTGTTCCTCCGGTCGCTTCGTCGGCCGTGAAGATAACCTCACCATCTTTAAGAATACTGATTCCCGTGGTTCCACCCCCAACATCCACAACAGCGCCATTTTGAATACCCAGAACGGTTGCTGCGGCAGTTGGTTCATCAACCACGTTGGTGACAATAAAGTCAGCTGAGTCGACCACATTGGAGATAATTTTCGTGTTTCCAGCCAGGATACCAGGGGGAATGGCTGTGGCAGCTTTGGCATATGTTAAATCTATGCCCAGGATTCCCTCAACCTCACCTTTAAGTTTTCGCACAATTTGGCTCGCTCCGAGATAGTCGACGACAATTCCGTCGCGAACAACTGACGCACCTTGCGTAGCTCCGGCAATGGGACGATTGTTCTCGTCAACTACCGCGATGACAATATTTGCAGTACCAAGATCGACGCCAACTTTTAGCTCACCAGTGTAAGCATTGGCTTTTTTCTCCCGAATTAACTCTACAAATTCCAATATTGCGTCGTTACCAGATTTCCAATCCATTATTTCACCTGTTTGGGATTATTTTTAAATAATCATCGTTATTTAGTCCTGCTGCGTTAGCTTCATCCGTATCTAAATGCATTTCAAAATCAAATTTATCGGATACTCGAGCCAGCACATTACAAAAAACCGTTTTGCGAACACCACTAGTTTCAACACAAACCCAATCTTTATCTTTTATACCAAGCTTATTGGCTACATCTGGAGGCATATGGATATGTCTCAATGCCACCATCACCCCTTTAACCAGTGTTACTTGACCACAGGGTCCTTCGAGAATAATTCCCGGTGTGCCTTCAAGTTTACCTGATTCACATACTGGAGCTTTAATGCCAAGCGTTCTGGCATCGGTTAATGATACTTCAATTTGACTTTCCGGTCTGGCTGGTCCTAAAATACGAACCTTGTCAAAACTGCCCTTAGGTCCAATCACTTTAACCGTTTCTTTTGCTGCATATTGCCCCGGCTGTTTTAGGTCTTTCATATTGGTCAGTTGATAACCTTTACCAAAAAGTGTTTCAATATCTTCCTGGGAAAGATGAATATGTTTGTTGGAAATACCCAAAACAACACGATTTGGACTGTCTTTTTCTTCCATCAATTTCTTAACCGTGTTGATCACGATTTGTTCGATGACTTTTTTTTCGTCTGCATTCATATTAAACACCTTTTCATCAGAAGATCATTTTATGAATTAACGAAGCATTCTCCGTTTTACTCTTCTGTTGCTTCTTCTGTTGCTTCTTCTGTTACTTCTTCTGTTACTTCTTCTGTTACTTCTTCTGTTACTTCTTCTGTTACTTCTTCTGTAAATTCTTCCGTCGTTTCTGCTACCACTGCTTCGTTTGCTTCCGCTTTTGATTCTTCAACAACGACTTCAGCTTCGGGCTCGACTGGTGGTGTATATCCCACCGTTTGACTATTGTAAATCAGTTTTTCTATTCCTTCACTGGGCCTGGCGATTACCTTAGTAGCCCAAACGCCCCGACCTTTAGCGCAGGCAGCCGTAGCCGCATCAACCGCCGCTTTTACAGCACCGATATCACCCGCCACCTTAATGGTCGACATCCCGTCGCCCTTACAGGCTTCATAGCCAATCAGTCTGACATTTGCTGACTTGACTGCCGCATCGGCAGCTTCAATCGCCGTGGCCAACCCAATAGCCTCAATTAGGCCAATGGCCTCTCCTCTATTCAAATTAACCCCTCCTTACGACAGCTCAGTATTATCAAGATTTTTAAAAGGCATTCTTTTTACCAGTCGGGCGGCATTGCTGCCGATTGCTCGTAGTGTTGCCTCATCACTGTAGGACGGAATTCTGAAAATTGGCTGATCCTCTTTTAGTTTAATGTAATGGAGTACCACTTCTTTTTCGGTAATTCCGATTCCAACCCCAAGATGAGACAGTTCAGCACCTCGAAAAGCAAGCTCTACCGGGTTGCTTTCGTCGAGCTTTTCAATGCAAAAAGGCACTCCTTCTTCTTCAATTCCATGCAATACTTCGTCAACAACTTTTTGATACGTAATATTTATACCGTGAACAACTTTAATTTCTGGTTTTGGAGCATCGAAATCCATATGCATCTTATTCACCCTCTTTGTAAGCTAGTACTAGACCAGTGGCGACTGCATTACGTGGACCCTCAACCCCTCTAATATTTGCCCGTCCTGAAACAATACTATACTTGGATAAGGCATCTGTTACTAATTGCGGGATCTCAAAATCAAGAGCTGATCCACCAACCAGAGTAACAAATTCAATATCCCGGACGTTTCCGGTGGGGCTGACTCGTTCTAATGAACGAATGGCATTGACAACAAATACTTTAGTTTTCGCTTCTCGACGTACTGCTCGAATACGTTCTAGTGAGTAGTTACCCGGCATGGGTATCATACCATTCGGTGTCAAAATGACAACCCGTGCAAAAGTTCTGGGATCAAGTGGCTTGTCAAAAAATTGAACGGTTCCATCTTCATGACGAATATGGAATAAGCTTTCAACCTTTGCTAACGGATACTTTTTGATATCTTCCGCCAGCGCCATGTTGTCATATCCTAATTCAGATGCAATGAGCAGTGTGACCATATTCCCGGCCCCTGCTAAATGGATGGACTTGATTTCACCCGCCCTGTTAATAATTGCTGCATCTGTCGATCCTGCACCCATATCGATAATTGCAAGAGGGGTATTGCTTCCCGGCGTTGTTAAAGCACCGCGGATGGCCATATCAGCCTCTACTCCGCCGACTTCAACTTTAACACCCAGTTCAGCTTCCAATTCATGGGCAATCATATTCATCTGTAATTTATCGGCCTTAACCATAGCAGCAATACCAACGGCATTTTCCATGGAAAATTCTTCGGCAACCCCGCCTTTGACAGTTTGAGGCACAAAAGTATCGACGGCTAATAAATCCTGAATCTTAATTGCACTTGGCAGTTGATCTGTCAGGTTCGACATGACTTGTCTAACCTTTTCAAGCATTCCACCGGCATTGGTGCCAGCTTCCCCTTTAATATCTTCTACAGGAGCTACGGAACGTATTGCATCCATAATTTTTTCAGCGCCATCATCGACATTAACCTGGGCTTTTTTATTAGTGCCCTGAATAATGATTTGGCCAGCCGGGATTTTTCTTTCTTTGACATCCCCTGCCGGCGTTTTGATAACAACTGCTGAACGATTTCCAATAAGCGCTCGCGAAACAGGGACAACCTGTTTGGTCTCGTCGGAGGTTAAATCAAATACGGTTGCAATGCCGTATGGGTTCGATAGCTGTTCGACTACTGAACCTGGTGCGGCAACCTCAATGGCTGCGCGCATGTTTCTTGGCACCTTTTCAATCAGTGAAACTTCATCAACAATCGGAATCTTTTTGACAAGTCGGTTATTAATTAAAACGCCATCATCACGTTGGACAATGGCACCATTAATAAATATGCCGTTATTAACAGCATGGTTAATAATACGAGAGGAATCTTCAAAATCCACCTCTCTTGGGATAACAACGATGATTGACTCGCCCTTATCACAATTATTAACTTCTCTTATGTCTACGGTCACACCCACACCGATCCCCAATCCCCCTGGTGTAGAGGGATTGTGACCGATCATGGTTGATTCCGTAATTATTGTTTCCGTAATTGTTTCCATTGCTACATCGCCAATAACGGGAGCAGCTTCATTGATCCGGATTAAATCAACATTTTCTACGGTTAAACCAGCTTTTTCAAGGGCTTGTTTGAGAGAGGCGAAAACTCCATGAATATTTTGACGGGTTCCCTTCATCCCAGTGGTATCAACAATACCGCTACAAAGAAATTCAGGCTTTCCATCGACATATCGGGCAAGAGCTGTTTCAGTACTTGCGTTTCCAATATCTATTCCTGCAATAATCATATGTTAGTCCTCCCAACACTTCCTATTTATGCTAATTCTATAAGAATTCTTTTGATCGTTTTCGGTTATAGTATACTTCAGCAGCTTCAGCTACTAAAGAAGCGGAAATTGGAGCATTGAACTGGTTTTTAAGTTCAGCAGCAATCGCCAGTAATTCGTCTTTAGTCGATTTGTATGGACGCAGGGCATTGTAGATTTCTAATAAACGAGTATCTGGAACAGCAATTAGTTCAGCCGCTCTTCTTAGATTTCTGGCAAATGCATCACGTTTTACAGATTCAGCAACCTGAGCTTGAAGTTCAAGGGTTTCTGGTCTGATTCGTAAATCTTCTGGTGTTAATTCCCCAGCTAATAATTTATCTAAGGTTAATTCTTTGTAAGCTTTACCAGTAGCGGATTTAATCAACTCTGGTCTTTTATCACCGATAGGGTAATCAGCTTTTGAAACAGTTCCGCAAGATTCTGTAGCAGGAGCTGCAGCGGTACTCATAGAACTCATAACTTGTTTAACGATCTGTTCCAACATTTGTTCTTGTGTCATTCTGGTCACCTCCACTTATACAAACGAAACTTGTTGTTCGACGGCTTTTTTACCGGCTTCAACATGTTCTGTTTCTTTAATATGTAATAAGGCTGCTTTCGCCTGGTAAGCTGGACGAGCCATTTGGTCGTTTCTTACTGGAACGGGTGCTGGGCTTTCGCCTTTAGCATATTTAGCAGCATTTTTCCCAATCATTCGATATGTTTCTAAATCGATCAATGGTGCTTGAGAAAATAATTCCAGGTTACTTAACTGTGGTAAATCTTTTTGGTGAATTACGGAAGTACCTTTTGATTGGATACCAATGCCGATACCTGATCCAGAAAGTTTAGCGGCAGTATGAGCGCATACAGCAACGTCAGAACTTCGGTAAATTTTGATAACGCGGGCTTTTAAGCCTTCTTCTTCGATACCAGCGATAATTTCTTTAAGAACTTTATCGTGTGGAATTCCAGTGATTGTGACCGTTTGAGATTCTGCAAAAGCAGGAGCTAAACCGATTAATACTTCATCACTTGCCATTCCTTGTTTTGCTTCTCCGATTGGAGAAAGTTTAACAGCGCCGGCAGCAGTAACAGCTGGTGCAGAAGCTGGTGCAGAAACTGGTGCAGAAGCTGGCGCAGCGCCAGTCATTTCTTTTAAAACATCTTCAATAATGCTTTTTAACATTTGTTCGTTTATAGCCATTTTTTTACACCCCTTCCTATATGCTTGCTGGGTCAACAGCCCATGGAATATTTTGGATTTGTGCCCATCTTTCATCACTGATTACATAACCAGTTTTTACTCCATGATAGGTATTTGGATAGTTAACTGCTGAAATACATTCCCATGAAGAGCTTAATTTAGAAGCAGTGTGTAAATAGTCACCAGCACATTTCTGTAACTGAATGTTAAAGATCGATTCAGCAACATCTCTCATGCCGCCTCGGTCTAAAGCTTTAATAAAGTCTACTGCTGTTGCGCCACGGCCCATTAAATCTTCAACAGATTTTAAATCAGCTACTACGTCACGGTCAGGCATATCTTGAGATCCGTGAGCATAAGTTGCAGCTTCAACTTCAGCATCAGTGATTTCTGTCAAACCTAATTCTCTGAATAGGATCTGCATTGCGCGAGCGCCTTTAGCACGAGCAGCAACAACTGTATCTTCATCAGCAGGTTGTAAACCGGCATCGATTTTTAAGTCACGTTGGATTACATTCCAATCATCATAATCATCTGCATCCCAGTTAGAGCCTGCAAACATATTATCATAGTTAGGTGTAGAAGAGTAACCAGAACAGATATAGTCAGTTCCTGGTACCATTTGCATCAATGAACGAGCAACTCGTCGTAAGTCAGAGTGAGTAAAGGTCTGGTCATTAGAAGAAGCACACTCTAAATCGAGGCATGCTGCCAATAAGTTTTCAGCCAATACTTCGCGGATACCGCCTGGTACACCAGCTGGAACACCGATACAAGAAACTGAACCATTCTGGCTTCCTTGTACGCCGGCACCCTTCGTGATGTATAAGCATCGAGCTTCAAGATAAAGCATTGATTTGCCTTCTGCATAACCCATTTGTACTTCTGATCCAGAACCAGATGTAAAACGCATTTTCAAACCACGAGAAGCGTAGCTTGATGCTAAGAAAGCTTTAGAGTATGGAGTATCATCACCATCCATGAAAACTGGTTCTGTACCATATACAGAAATTGTTTCAGCGTAAGCGGTGTAACCCTTCATACCAAGATCAAGTTCGGTAGCTTCTTCAACAGCACATTGTGTTAAGATACCTGGTCGACCAACATTTGCACCAACCATGATGGCAAGCGCATTAAATGGAGCGTAACGACCGATACCTACTGTTGTTTCCATTTCATCAAATCCACGGATAGCAGCTTCTGCAGCATCAGCAGCGATTTGAACCATGTTATCTTTTACGTTAGTAACATGACATTGGTTAGAAGGCATTAATCGAGCTCGCATTTTACTTTGAGCCATCATCATTTCTAATACGGTCATGTGACCAAGAACTTCTGTGATTTTAGCAGGAGTGATCGAGGTAGTAATATCTACAACGATATCTCTTGGGACATTAATATCAACAAGCATATTGGCAATTTTTAAAGAATCCATTGCCATATATTCCTGGGCTTTTTCTAAACGGATCGCGTAGTTAGCAATGAAAGTATCAAGCATATCAAATTCAGCTCGTTTTTTTCCATCTAATTCTACAACCACTCCATTTTCAACAACCAAGCTTGGTGTTGGGTCTTGCGGGCTGTTCATTGCAATGAGACCTACTTCTGGCCATTCTTTAACGAAACCATCCTTTTTGACTGGACGAGCTGCTAAAGCTTCAAATCGTTTTGACTTCATAGTCATTATTCCTCCTTCTTTCTTAGAAAACTAACAACAGCTACTTAAATATAAGGAGTTGTTACAGGTGGGCAAGGACCGCCAAGAGCTTCTAAAGCTTGTTTACCAACTTCTCTAGCAGCGTATACGGCTTGACGAACTGCACCAGCGTCTCCAGAAATGAAGATCATTGATTCATTCGAGAATTTAGTACCACCATTATCAGGTGAAGCATAACCACAAAGTTCAACGTTAGCAGCTTTTAAAGCAGCATCTGACATTAATACGCCGATACCAGCTGGAGCACCAACAATAATTGCGAAAGCTTTTCCGATTGGAGCACCTAATACCATATTACAAGCAAAGCTTGCGCGGGCTGTATACTGGAATTCCAGATGTCCGGCAGCATTTGCATATACATCTCCGAAGGTTCTGTTTAAGTCGTTAAGAGCAACTTCAACAGCACGTTTTGCATCAGATACGTCTTCAGCACCAAAGATAATTAAAGAACCATGACCTGCGCCACCTTCAGTATCTCTTGCAAATTCACAAGAAACAACTTCACAATTAGTCGCTTTTACAGCTTCATCAGCAGCAAAAACTTGTGGGCCAGCACCTGTTCTGGCGGAAAGAATACCAATTGATCTGTATTTAGGATCAATTTTCATTGCTTCATGTAAAGTTCTGTCCACGTTTGCAATAACAAAACCTATCGTGTTTCCTACTGCAGTACCAACAAACTCAGTTAATCCGCAAACACCAGTTGCAGCGGCTACTGAGCCAGTTTCTTCAACTTCGCTCATTTTTTTCATAACTTCTTCCATCAACTTGTTCATTAAATCATCTTTCATTAATTTACACCTCCGTTATTATTAAATATTATAGACTTGGTAAAATTTTCTCCACATCACCGTGTGGTCTTGGGATTACGTGTACTGAAACAACTTGTCCAACTTTGTCAGCTGCTGCAGCACCTGCATCAACTGCAGCTTTAACTGCTCCAACATCACCACGAACCATTACAGTTACTAATCCAGAACCGATTTTTTCGTAGCCCATTA
>JAHIQT010000113.1 GCA_018903255.1 Bacillota bacterium
GCCGCCTATGATAAAACACAAACGACAATCTTGCGAAAAACCTTGCTGTGCGATAATATCAAACGCTTAAAAATCATCGGCGTGATCGGTTCATTGGTTAACCTGCTGTTACTTGTTCTTTATTATTCTAGCGATGGCTTAGTGGGGCTGACCACCATTGAATCAGCCTTGCGAATTGCCTGGATTCTAGCCAGTATTATTTATATCTTTGGTGTCGGAAGCCCTCATTTTCCGGAAGCCGTAAAGAAGCGGCAGTTTATCTTTTTTTATGGTGCTACCGGGCTTTGTCTACTTTTTGCCAGTTTGATCACGGCCCTTTTATCCGTTGAGCAAGGCTCCACCTTTTTATATCTCATCAATGTATTGTTAATCGGCAGTTTTTTATACCTGTCGTTTCTGGAGATGATCTGTATTATTGCCCCAAGCTTTCTGATTCTTTTCATTTCCATTATTTTTACCCCCAGCTCGATCCTGATGATTAATGGAAACCTCATCAATGTGATTGCCAGCACGGCTTTTGCTGTTGTAATTGCTCAGACCATCCTTAGCTCAAAACTAAAGCAGCTGTCCAGCTCCCAAACAATCCTGAATCAGAAAATAGAACTCGAGTATCTCATCGATCTGGATGGTTTGACCCGAATTCCCAACCGCCGCAAATTGGAAAGCTATTATTTAAGTCATCCCCATATCGCGTTTGCACTGCTGATGGTCGATATCGATTATTTTAAGAACTACAATGATACCTACGGCCATTTGCAGGGCGACCAATGTCTGATTCAGGTTGCCCAGTGTCAGTCCCACTATCCATTTGAGGGGCTGACGACCCGTTACTGTGGTGAGGAATTCGTCACCATTATAAGAAGCGACGCTCTCAGCGATATTGCAAACCTGGTTGAAGACATTCGAAAATCAATTGAGGCTATGCAAATCAGGCATGAAGCCTCTCCTTTTGGGGTTGTCACTGTCAGTATCGGCTATGTTATCCACTCCGCGGACAAAACGATTGGGAAAAGCAATGACCATTCTACCGTCAGTCTTGAAAGTTTCATTTTAAAGGCTGACCAAGCTCTGTATCAGGCCAAAGAGAATGGCCGCAACCAAATAAAATTACATAGCGAATAAACATCTTTCCAGAATCGGTTTTGAGGATGCTGATAGTAAAAACCGTTTGCTCGGGATTTTACCGACGGGAATGTCCCCAAGATCAAAATTTTTGATTCCTTATTATAAACTGGTTCAAATGCATGAATCATCGGCTTCGTTTTTCTCCCTGCTGATCTTTTATTACATCATATTAATCTAATCTTAAAACACCCGTGAATTTGCCAGGCAGATTCACGGGTGTTTTGGTTTTTTTATTCTTTAGATCCGGATAGCCTGAGCCTCCGTCCATTGAGTAATGGTTTGATCGGGTGAATACTGATAAAGATTAACTGTTTCAATGGCTGAACCGTTTTTAGGCGGTGTGATCACCACAAAGGTTCGGGTGGGATAACCCTGGGCATTGTCAATCCAGGTGCCGCTGTTGGCGTAAATGGTTTTTTGATTATCGCGGTTGGTCATGGGAATAACGTCGGCCACATGGGTATGTCCGAACACCACAATCCGTTTCGACATGTCCAAATCAAAAAACTGGGTTTTGGCCTGAATATCTGTAAAAGCAGGGGCAGCAGCCTTTGTGATCGCATCTCTGACCGGAATTTTCGCTTTAATCCCGTTGATGGTCTGGCGTTCCTCCCAGGTATCCTGAATGTTATGAAAAAGCACGCCGCTTATCGCGCCGGTTTCTTTATCTTGCTGGGGAATGCAGTCATTGATGGCATAATTCTCGGTAAAGCCATCAATATTGGTTTTTAAAACCTTGTCCTCAAAGCTTTCTTTGACTGGCAAGACCGACAAAATAGCCTTCCAGGTTTGATAATATAAATAGGCATTAAATTGGCTGGGGTCTTCTTTATTGGGAATCATCTCCGGGAAGACATTATCCGACTGGGGGTGTCCCTCAATCACACAGGTGGTAGCAATTCGGGTAAAGAAATAACCCGGTGGCAAAATAGTGGTCTCATCATTTGTAATTGCTCGGTTTGAGATTGGATCGGGGGTACAGAAAAAATTGTACTTATGGCCATGCTCGATGACAATTTCTGAATTAGACCCGGTAACATAGGTGCCCAGACCCTGGAGCGCTTCTCTGGCCTGGCTGATGCCCGGAAAGATTCGGGCTACGTCGGCTTCGGTTAGCAATAAGTCATGGTTGCCGGGGACATAGGTTAGCTTAATTTCTCCGGCTTTGATGATGGCATTAAAGCCGTCTATGATGGCCTGGTTGTTGGCCGCCACCTGATCAAAGAAATCTGCCTTTTCCTCTGGCATTTGATAATCCATCGGTAAAAACCATTCATCCAATAAGTCACCAGCGATGACCAGTTCTTTGACATTAGGCGAATTTTTTACCTGGATCAGGAAATCCACCAGTGCCTGCTTGTTCTTTTCCAGCTCGGCAAAAGATGAATCCACGCCTAAATGAAAATCGCTGGCGATAATGATTTGGCTTCGTTCTTCGTTTAACTCCGGGTTGCCAGATAAATCAAAATCTATATTGGTAGCAAAGTAGCCGACATAGTCAGCACCCAAAGAAACTTTATCTTTTGAAGTTAAGCTACTTCTTACGATAAGTTTGTATTCTTCACCCTGGGAAAATCGGGTGATATCCTGATTATTGATGCGGATCGATTTGGGATCATTGAGATCGATTTTTACGACACAGGCTTCTTCGACCGGATCTCCAGCACTATCAATGCGATACAGCTTGACCGAATCGATGATGGTGGCCGGATCCAGTTCATCACTGAATTTAAGCAAAATGGTTTGAATCTGATCATTTACCGGTGGGTTATTAAGCTCGTCCGACATTAACACATTAGACTCAATGGTCAGCTCTTTTGCACCATCCTGAATTGCCGTATAGGCTCCCAGAATCGAATTGGCAATCTTTAAACAGGCAAGGCTGAAATATTTTGTGGTTTTCATTAATCATAACTCCTCAATCATTTATTTTTGATTTGATTTTTGACGCTACTGGACAATCTTATGCTTCTTTTTTTATCTAGTCATTATTAACCCAATTAACCCAGGAGCTCAATCGACTATTTCTAGCTATTTGCCCATTATTTTTGCTTGCGTTTCTGGGCTTCCACCATAATATTTTTCAGCGTCAGCAGTAAGGGATTGCTCTCGGTATTGCTAAGGGCGTCCTTAGAATAGGTCAAACCGGTCATCGAGTTGGCTTCACAGATATAATAGCTGTCGTTTTCGCCAAACAGAAAATCGATGCTACCAAAATAAATATCCAGCACCGCCGCCGCATCTTCAGCAATTGCGATAACTTCAGCCGGTGGGGTAATAAACTGCAGCTCGCCGCCCTGGGAAAGATTGGATTTAAAATTGTCACCATTATCCCGGATATAAGCGGTTGAGAATTTTCCGCCGCTTAGCATAATCCGCATATCCCGACCTTTTGAGGCAGCAATACACTCCTGAATCAGAATATGATCATCAAAATTCATAGCCGCATAAAGATCGAGAATATTTTCCAGCTCTTTTTCGGTCTTGATCAGAACCACCCCTTTGCCCTTGCTGCCGTGCATCACCTTAACCACACAGGGCAGTCCCAGTTCACTGGCAATAAAGGACGGTTTTGTTTTGGGGGTCATCAGCACCGTTTTGGGGAATAAAAAGCCCTGCTCAGCAGCTCCCAGTTTTTGAAAGGTCAGCAGCTTATCGGCGGTGTTGTTCAGGCTTTCGGAGCTATTGACACAAAGCACATTAAGGGCTTCCAGCATTTTGACAACGGCTTTGCTGTGATAATTATTGCCACCAAAAAAGGCCGACAGCGAAAAGTCCGGCACAGCGACCGCTTCGCCAGCGATAAAACAATGCTGACTGTCACCCGGTTCACAGATCACCTGAACCTCACTGACGTCAACCGTTCTGATATTGACGCCCATTTTATTAATGAGTGCAATGATTGTCTGGATTGACGGTTCTGCCAATGTTTCGTGATTGACTAATAACCAACCTAACATGTTTTGCCACCTTCTCGCAGACGTTTTTTCCAGAGCGGCTCGGGTCGATCCTTGACCTGTTTCATTAAATCCGCAAACATCACCTTAATGTCAAAGGCAACCCCGGGCATGGCATTGGCTTCACAAAGATAGAAGGTATCATTTTCGCCAAAGAGAAAATCGACACTGCCCATATTGATCTTCAGTAACTGGGCCACCTTTTCAGCGGCTTCGATTACCGCAGCCGGCGGGGTATATTCAACAATATGACCGCCCTTGGCAAGATTAGAGCGAAAGCTCTGTTCATTTTGACGGATAAATGATTTAACAAACTTGCCGTTGGCCAAAATCATCCGCAGATCCCGACCAGAGGAGGCTTTGATACATTCCTGAATAATAATCTCATCACCGATTTTACTGGCGGTACTCATGCTGATCAGGTTATCCAGTTCTTTTTCATTATTGACCAGCACCACCCCTTTGCCCTTACTACCATGCATGACCTTCATCACCACGGGATAATCAAACAGCTTGCTGACAAAGGCTGCTTCGGTAGATTCGGTAACCAACAGCGTTTTGGGAAAGCAAACCGCTTCAATCGACTCCGCCACCAACTGAAAGGTCAGCAGCTTGTCGTCGACATTTTTGATGGCATCATAGGAATTGATGCACAGCACACCGAGGGATTCCAGCATTCGCAGCGCCGCCGAGGTATGGTAGTTTTTTTCGGTAAAGAAGGCTGCCACCACATAATCCGGCACCTCCATGATTTCGTCACCAACATAGAGTTTTCCGTCAAAGTCATGGTCACAGACCACATGGATCTGTAGCGGATCAACCACCGTCAGATCAACATGGAGCTCTTCGACCACCTTCATAATTTTCACAATTGATGGATCTTCCATTTTACCGGGATTTCTTAATAACCAACCTTTCATTTTTACCTCCTAATTTTATCTATCTCGTTTAATATATCTGAAATTTTGTCAATCTAAATTTTAATTATCTGATGCACTTAAATATAAATTGGCGTATAAACCGCCCAGCTTCATCAGTTCAGCATGACTGCCAACCTCTTTGATATCACCTTCCATCATGAAAATAATCTTATCGGCATTTTTGATGGTAAAGAGCCGATGGGCGATAATAAAGGTGGTTCGTCCCTTCATCATTGCTTCCATGGCCTGGGTGATCAAAATTTCGGTTCGGGTATCGACTGACGAGGTCGCCTCATCCAGGATTAATACCTTGGGATCGGCAATAATCGTTCGGGCAATGGCCAGAAGCTGGCATTCTCCCTCGGACAGGGTGGTAAAATCACCGCCGATCCTCGTCTCATAGCCCCGCGGCAGTTTTCTGATAAATTCGTCACACTGGGCTTTTTTTGCCGCTGCAATAACATCTTCGCGGGTTGCCCCGCTTTTGCCATAAGCAATATTTTCTTCAATGGTGCCATCAAACAGCCAGGTATCCTGGAGCACCATGCCAAAGGCAGATCTCAAATTAGGTCGGGTCAGGTTTTTGACATTCAAACCTTCTAAAAGAATGCTGCCCTGGTTGATTTCATAAAAACGCATCAGCAGGTTGACCAGGGTGGTCTTACCAGCGCCGCTGGGCCCAACGACCGCCAGAATTTCTCCCGGTTCTGCTGTTAATGACACATCATGAAATAGCGTCCGCTCGGGAAGATAGCCAAACTCGACATTTTTAAACTCAATTCGGCCTTTTGTCGTTGCTACATCAAGAACCTCGGTGCCCCGATCCGGCTGCTCCTCTTCCCGATCGAGAAATTCAAAGATTCGTTCAGCAGCTGCCGCACCGGCCTGGATAAAGTTCAGATTGTTAGAAATTAACGCGGTAGGGCTGGCAATATTATTGGCATAAATCAGAAATGCCTGAATCGTCCCAATCGTCATGGTGCCGGTAATGACAAAAATTCCACCCATCACACAGATACCGATATAGGCCAGGTTGTTGATCAGCTTCATCAGCGGTGCGCTGAGCCCCGAATAAAATCGCGAACTTAAATAGGATTTGAAGAACCGCTGATTGATCGCATCAAATTTTTCGGCTGATTTAGCTTCATGATTAAAAGATTTGACAATCAAATGGCCATCATAAACCTCTTCAATCAGACCATTTAGTGATCCTAATTCCTGCTGCTGTCTTCTGAACAGCACCTGGGTTTTTTTTGTGATCAATTTCATCACAAAATAAGACAGCGGAAGGGCAATAAAGAAGATCAGGCTCAGCTGCACATTTAACACCAGCATCATCACAATAATCCCGATAATACTGGTTGCCTGAACCAGGATCTGGGTCAGATTGCTTTGCAGCGCACTAGAAAGGGTCGTCGCATCATTGGTGACCCGCGAAAGCAGATCCCCCCGTTCACTCTGATCCAAGACATTGAGGGTCAGTTTGTTCAGTTTTTCCTGAATATCGGCCCGTAGTCGCTTGATCGCCAATTGCGACAGATAGGTGGTGCGCATGGTCGCATAATAGGCAAACCCGGCACTTAAGATATAAAGCGCTGCCAGGATGATCAGCTGCTGGCTGATATATGAAAAGTCAATATCGGTGTTTTTAGTAATACTATCAGCAATGCTATCGGTGATATCCTTAGTCACCACCGGTGCAAAAATTGCAAAGATGGTGCTGGCAATCAGTGCTACTGCGACAAAAAAGATGAGATGTTTTTTGTCCTTTAAATAATGACTCAGCCGCTGACCGATCGCTCCAAAGCTGTATTTTCTTTTTTTGGTTTTCATAGTGATTCCTCCTTCCCATCGCTATAGGATTGGGATTTCAGAATTTCCTGATAAACCAAACAGTCTTTGATCAGGTCCTCGTGTTTGCCCTGACCAACAATGGCACCGTTGTCAAGCACCAGAATCCGATCGGCATGTTTAATGGTGCTGATCCGCTGGGCGATGATTAACACCGTTTTATCGCCAAATTTTTCGCGAATGGCTTTTCGCACCAGGGAGTCGGTTTTAAAATCCAGTGCCGAAAAGCAGTCATCAAAGATGGTAATCGGGGCTTTTTTGACCGCTGCTCGGGCGATCGAAAGACGCTGCCGCTGGCCGCCGGAAAGATCCTTACCACCCTGGGAAATGGTGCTACTAAGCTGGCCTTCCCGTTCATTGACAAAATCAAGCGCCTGAGCGACCGATAAGGCTTCGGTGACCTCTGCTTCGGTGGCCTGATCCTTGCCGACCCGAATGTTTTCCAGCACCGTTCCGCTAAATAACACCGATTCCTGGGGCGCATAGGCAATGATGCTTCTTAAGTCATGCTGGCTGCAATCCCTAATATCAATCCCATCGATCACGATCGCCCCAGCACTGACCTCATAAAGCCGCAAAATCAGATTGACCAGGGTGGTTTTCCCGGAACCAGTAGCACCAACGATCGCGGTAATTTTTCCCGGTTCAGCGACAAAATTTAAACGATCCAGGACATTGATTTCGGCGCCGCTATAACCAAAGGAGACATCCTTAAATTCAATCCGTCCGGTAATGTTTTTAAGGGCGGTGGGATTTTTCTTATCCTGAATCGAAAAGTCGGTATCCAACACCTCTTTTACCCGGGCGGCTGAAACCGCCGCCTGAGGATAAGCCATCAGTAAAGCCGATACCAGACCCAGGGCTGACATAAACATTAAGACATATTGGATAAATACCATCAAACCGCCCAAAGTGACAATTTGCTGCTGTACTTCTTCAGCGCCTAACCACAGGATAATCACCATTGTCAGGTTCATCATCAGTTGCATCAGCGGGGCAAAAAAAGCCACCGCATAATTCGCTTTTATCGCCGCTTGCATGCCTTCCTGATTGGCCTGAGCAAATTTTTCGGTTTCATAATCCTGACGGTTAAAGGCCCGAATCGCCCGGACTCCAGTCAGTTTTTCTTTCATCAACAGGTTTAGCCGATCGACCTTCTGCTGCATGATCTTAAACAAGGGCATACTTCGGGCGGTAGTTAGTCCGATGATAATGGTGGTGATCAAAAACGATCCCAATAGCAACAGCGTCAGGGTGATGTTTTCGCGAAAGGCCATCACCAGGGCACCGACGCCGGTGATGGGAACCAGCAACAGTGACCGCAAGCCGTTAATCACAACAATCTGCATCTGGGTGGCGTCGGTGGTCGAACGAGTCAGCAAGGTGGCGGCCCCAAAGAAATTAAAATCAGTCTGAGAAAAGCTCTTGACCTTGTCAAACACATCCGCTCGAATCCGACTGGTAAAGGAGGCGGTAACATAGGCTGAATAGTAGCTCGACGCCACCATACAAACCGCCGCTAGCAGCGAGACCGCTAACATCATCGCACCGCTTTTTAAAATATACGGGGTATCCCCTTGGGCCACCCCATTTTCAATAATATCACCCATCATCGTCGGCAGATAAAGCTGGGCTGCCGCCTGACTGAGGACAAAGACAAAAACCAGAATCATCTGAAGCCGGTAATCTTTTAAATAACGTATCAGTAAACTGACCATCGGTTACTCCTTGTCCACTAGGGCAAAGAAAAAGTTTTCTTTAACCAAGGTGTCAATAACCCGCACCGGCTTGATCTGATTCCCGGAAATACCCCGCATAATCATCAGATCCCGATAAAGGGCATAGGTTTCTTCCTGCACAAAAGAAATCTCCGAGGGACTTAAGACGCCGCTTTTTACCTTGGCACCAATCGATGGATTAGCGGTTCCCAGCTTATCTTCCATGATTTGGCGATATTCATGATATCGTTCCCTGGCTAAGCGTTTCTCAGCTTCAATAAAAATTACATAACGTCCGGGCGATACGGCCACATCGGCATAGACCGAGTAATCGACCAGTTCGCAGCCGGTATCTTTGGCAAATTCCTTAACTGCCCAGGAAACACATTCTTCGGTGGTCTTTTCGCCGGCAATGCTGACCATCTGATTGAGTCGATAAACAAATTTGATCTTGGGACAGTTTTTGTACCAACCGACCACCCGCACCACGTCTTTGATGCGATAGCGATAAAACCCGGAGGTATTGGTCAGGACAATTTCATAGTCCTTACCCAGTTCGAGTTGTTCTATGGTCAGGGTTTGTTCCCGGTCGTCCTGATCGATCGGGATAAATTCATAAAAGGCCGAGTCCGGAATCAGGACAAATTCCTGGGATTCCATTTCATTGCAAATCGCCATAATCGACTCGGATGCGGCATAAACACTGAAATAAATGGGGATATCCCCCAAATACTGACGCATTTTATCGGTATAGACCGAAAAACTCCCACTACCAATCGCATGAACAAAGGCCAGCTCTGGCCAGATTCGCGGAATAATCGGGCTGTCAAAGCCTTTTTCAAATTCTTTTCGCAGTTCTGCCGCCCGCTTGGGATTAGGCTTAATCTGAGTCAGCAGTTGCGCTTTGATATCATCAGGTATTTTGATATCCGGGTCGATGGTACCTTTTTCAATATCATCGACAATCATTTCCCAGTTTGTTTCCATGTATTTCATCAAGTCAGAAATACCGGTCATAAAGGCAGAAACAATATAGGACAGATTTCGCTCCATCAGTCCAAAGCGAAGGTGAGCATATTTGGTGTCCATTATTTCAGTAGGAAAAACGATTTCCTTGGGTGAGGTGAACATCAGAAATAAAAGGTTTTTAATACTGTAAACACCCCGCCCTGAAATAGACCCGGCAAACAAACCATTGGGCAGCGTTTCAAATTTGACTTCCATCAGGTTTAAGCCGCGACCGCGTTTCCACTTTTTACCCAATGCCCGGGCGATAATGGCAAAGCTGAACTGGGTGGCATACTCCCGGTAAAGATCCACGGTTTGTTCCGAAACCGGGATCTTCTTAGGATTATCGACACTACCGGAAGTTAGGGCATAATGAACAATCGGGTCTTTGGTAATCAGATCCGTCTCTCCTGCTACCATCCGTTCAATATAGGGGGCGTAATCATCATATATGGAAAAAGGCACCATTTTCTGATAGTCTTCAATGGTTTTTATTTGATCAAAGTGATAGCGTTTTCCGTATTCGGTGTTGGCATTTTTGGCAAGCATGTCGAGCATTAATTGTTTATTGATCGCTGGAGCATTTTCGGTTAAACGATCAAAGTTCTCAATTTTTTTATAACCCTTCTTAATATTGAGGGAATAGATCAATTTGGGAATTATCTTTATCTTTTTCACCTTCCTTTGCCCAATCGACAACACTGCTACTGTCCGGGTATTCGCTAACAATGGTTTTTAATTTGGTTTGATTGACATTTTTCCCGGGCATAATTGATCGGGTGAATAGCGAATCCCGGTAACCGTCTCTAACCACAATAAGCTCGGCTGGCCATAATTGCTGTGCTACTCGTAATTGCTGATAACTGGGATTTATCTCAGCTAAATGCTGGTCTAAGCTAACTCTGAAAGAATCGCTATCAAATCGCTCTGAATAGGGTTCTAGCATAAAGATCAGTTTGTTATTTTCCTGATCCAACAAGACCTGATAAAAACGGATCTCATGATTCAAACGATCGGATATCGTCTGGATCGCGCCATCGATTTCATAAACCCGTAATTGCAATTGTTGCACTTGCAGTTTTTCCGACTCTTTGCAGACAAAAACAAGCCTGGGAAGCTGATTGTTGATTTCTGTCACATAGACAATATCCTTCATATTATAACGATACAGTCCCGAATAGGAGGTGATAATCAGCTCATAATAGCAACCCTTTTCTAATTCATGAACCAGAACAGTTTGATTATGCGTTGCTCCTACCGGTAAAAATTCAAAAAAATAACCAAATAGCGCCGGTAATCCGGCTGGATCCTGGGCCTTATCTGGTATATTGAACTTGCCTTCGCTGGCGCCATAGCCCCATTCCAAAAATTTGACTGTCTGGGGTAGTTGCTTTTTGATATCGGCCACAATTTTTGCTGCACTGGCTGACATCCAACAAGATACTACCGCAAAATCCGGCCAAATCGCCGCCACATCCAGGGTCTTTTTATTTTCAAGAATCGTTTCCAGTTCTGCTGCCCGCTCCGGGTCTGCTACTAATTCAGAGACCAGTTTTTCCCTTAGCGAGGGATCGATCGTGATGCTGGCAGATATCTGACCAGTTCTGATGTCTGCCAGCAATTCGGCGGCTTGAGCATTCATTTTTTTAAGCAGGATATTAAAGTGGGCAATATTACTACAAACTACACCGACCAGATTTTTTTCTGCTAATGCGTAACGAATCGTCAAATAATCCGTGGCCTCATTGCTCACTTCTTTGGCCATCATCATTGCCGGCGGTAGCACCATTTTTTTTAGCATCTCGGTTGGCATATCTTTGGCCGCCTGACCGGAAGCTGAGCCAATCGCGATGCCCCCTGCCGTTCTGCCGTACTCCGAGGGGTTGGCAATGGCCAGCACCTTTTTGCCCGCTGCCATCACTTCTGGGGCCAGCATCAACAAGAGTGTCGCCCGAATCTGTGAAACCAGTCCCTTGACCAGTTGACCGTTTTTGCTTTCTGGAATTAGCTTAGGGATTCCGGTGGAACCGCTGGTGGCGATAAAACTGGCTGTCGCACCATCAAATAAGATGTCACCCGTACCCGCTTTTAGCTTTTCAATCTCCGCTTCAACCTGGGAATAATCCGAAATGGGCAGCTTATTTCTAAAGTCATCGACGCTTTTAAGCTCTGCAAAACCCATTTTTTTGCCAAACTCACTATTCTGGGCAGATTTTAAAATATCCTGAAGCACACGCATTTGTGTGACCTCAGGAATACTCTCCATATAATAGAAGCTTTTTATTAATTTTTCATTGGGCATTTCCTTTAATAATTCAGGAATGCTCTTGTCTTCACTACCTGCCAGGATGGCATTTAAAATTTCATCCGGCTTTCTCTCTTCTGCCATTTGCCCACCCTATTCAATCGTTAAAATATCTGAAAATCCGGTCATATCAAATACTTCCTGGATCTCTGGCTTGACATTTTTTATTACCAGACTGCCACTTAGCGCCTTGGATTTCTTTTGGATCAGCAGTAACACTCTTAATCCAGCACTGCTGACAAAATCAAGCTTGTCGAAATCTAAGATCATGTTGAATCCTTGCTTGGTATAATAGACTTCCATTTCTTTTTGAAAATCAGGAGAGGTATTGGTATCCATCCGACCTTCTAATTCGACCATAAAAATATCGCCTTCTTGTTTTACTTCAATTTTCATTATTGTACCCTTTCTTTCTTCTAAACTAAAAATAATCTGCATTAAAAATAATCTGCAAAAAAAATAATCTGCAAATTTTTGTTTAAATCTGTAACGAGAATCCTAAAAATGTGTCAATTTTAACAGCCCGTTGACCATGATGATCAACGTGTTATCCCCGACATAAGGCAGTTCGAAAACTTCGATCGCCTGTTTTATGACACAGCTGAGATTTTGTACTTTAAATTCTATTTGTATTTTAAATTCTAATTGATCATACCATAATAATTTACCATGCGCAATTACAAAACGATTGGAAATGTAAAACTGTATTTATCCAAGATAGCGGTATGCTTATCGTCTCTTATTAACGCAATCCGCTGACCACAACGCCTTGCCAATTTAACCCTGTGTAGACTAGTCTGTAAATCATTTTGGGAGCTTGTTACTTTTTTCTTTACATCTAAATTTTTCTTTTACATCTTCGTTACAATCTATTTACATTGATAATAATTTATGCTAGAATTAATACACTTAGAACAAATCTGAGCATTTATGATTACAATTTAGATTTAAATAAACAAAAAGGGAAGGAAAGTCATGAAAAAGAACTCTATTATTTCTATTATTATCATCCTACTCATTCTCCTTACCGCCATTTTGTTTGTTCGCGGCTGCAGCCAAAAAGGCAGCGAAGTGAAAAACTATACCGTGGCAGGTACCTACACCGAAACAGCAACCTATCAAAGTGGGGAGATCAAGGTTTCCGCTGTTAACCTTGAAAATGCAACCTTTACCGGCAACCTGACCGTTACTGATGCGGTTACCGATGGCGAGATTCGGCTGACCAACTCAGCCGTACAAGGTGAATTGCTGGTAAAAGGAGGTGATACCATTTATCTTGATGGCGGCTCCTACCAGAACATCATTCTTGAAAAACCTGGGGTGAAAATTATTTTACTTGGTGAAGCTACAGTTGAAACCTTAACCGCCAGAGCAGCTGCTGATATCCTGGTTGACAGTCAAAGTAAGGTAAAGACCCTGAATGTTGACAGAGCCGCTAGCCGAACAGCTATCACCACTCAGGCAAATGGCACCATTGAGAATATTCAGTCGCGCGGGATCAGCGATATCATCCTCAACACCCCAGCTAAACTGGTTGGCTTTGGCACTGGTGCTGGCGGATCAACCCTTGTGGCCAACGCCGCGATTGATAAAATTGTGGCTGAAGCTAAGGTTGTTTTAACGCTTAACGCCAATGTCGAAACGGTATTATTAACCGCTACCGGTGAAGGAACCACCATCACCCTTGCTAATAATGCTGTGATCGCCACCCTGGCGACTGAAACCCGGGTCGAGATAACCGGTGAAGGCAGCGTCACCAGTGCCACCACCAATGATGCTCTTAATATCATCGGCACCATTACCCCGGAGGTCGTTTATATTACCACTAAACCGGTTGTCAGTGACGCTAATGGCGCCTTGTCAGCCTCAACCAATACCGCCCGGGTCGCTGATAGCGCTTCCTCAGGTGGTAGCAGCGGCAGCTGGTATTCCAATTCAAGCGGTTCCGGGTCGATCATCAACACGATCCATGAAACTCCGTTTATCCCCCCGACCCCACCAAGTCCAAGCCCACCAACGCCAACCCCACCGAGCCCGCCGGTTAATATTTCGGTTGAAGCGATTCAGATAACACCGGTTGAAGCAGATGTAATTATGGGTAATACCTTAAAATTAAACACCGTTATTTTTCCTAAAAACGCCACTAATCAGACGATTATCTGGGAAAGCTCCAATAGCGCTGTTGCCACCGTTAGCAATGGGGTGGTCACACCGGTGTCGAATGGCGAAGCGACCATCACCGCCCGAACTCAGGACGGCAATAAAACCGATACCAGTAAGATTACCGTTAAAACCAATATTGGTGCCGTTACCATGATTAATACGATCAATGCCGTCAATAACGGCATTGCTGAAACAATTGCCTACGACAGCAGCTATGCCCTACCCGTAGTAGTCATTGTACAGGGTTTTGGCAGCGAGCTCTTCCCTTGTTCGGTAACCTGGGCTCCCAATGTTGTTGATACAAAAAAGGTCGGTCAAACAACCTATACCGGAACCCTGGTGATGCCTGCTGGTTATCTCAACCTGAATAATATCCAGGCCTCAATCACCCTCACCGTTCTGGCGCAACCGGTTATTACTGCCAGCGCTGAGCTATCATCACAGCGCATTTACCTAAATGAAGATCCCGCTCCGGTTTTTGTGGAAGCCAGTATTACAGAAGATAAGACCCTAACCTATCAGTGGTCTTATCGTAGCGGCGATGTCGAGACCGCACTGCCAGAGGTTACCGGCCCAATTTATGATCCCCCGGTATCAACAACCCCGGGGACTGTCTATTATAATTGCGTGATTTCCTCAGAAAATGCTGAGCCGGTTACCGTCTTAGCAGGTATTGTAGTGACCAGTGTCGACCCCGCGATATTGCCGGCTACTCCTGAACCAACTGAACCAACTGAACCAGCTGATATAACTAATCCCGCTGAACCGGCCGTCGCAACGGAGTTATCCGAAATGCCGACCATCACGGAACAGCCCACCAGCATTTCTCAACTGAGTGGCGTTGCCCTGGCAACCAGTTTGGCTCAGGCCACCCGTACTGCCCAGGCTGCCCTCGGCACTCCCAAATCAGAAGCTACCGCTGCACCCTTCCGAGTGGTAGCCAGTGTCAATGACGGTGGCACCCTCAGCTACCAATGGTTTGAAAGCGCTGAGGCGGTTAATGCAGATGGCAAAGCAATTGACGGTGCCACCAGCAAAACCTTCGAGGCCGCTACCGCCGGCCCGGCCGGTACCACCTACTACTATGTCGAAATCACCAACACCAAAACCGGCTGCCTGCCAGTAACAGCCGTTAGTCTCCCAGTTTCACTCACCGTCGTTTAACTAGCCGAGAAAGAAAAAGAAGTGATCATCCAAATAATGGTGATCACTTCTTTTAGATTATCGCACAACTACCGTACCGACCAATTGTTAATCTGTTGTTCGCTGCGGGATCGGACAGGCGATGCCGTGTCCGCCCCGATGCGTACAACATGATGTAACAATTGTCGGTACTACTTATTCCTAAATTTTAAGAAGTGATCATCCAAATAAAGGTGATCACTTCTTTTTAACATTTTTTGTCGGTTAAAGCTTATTCCATTTCGACGACTAGTTCGCCGGATTGGACGCTTTGTCCGCTTGATACGTAGATCCGTTTAACCTTGCCGTCTTCGCTGGCGACCATTTCGGTTTCCATTTTCATGGCTTCAACAATAACCAGAGCCTGGTTTTTTTTGACTTCTTCGCCTTCATTTACTAATACTTTTAGTACGGTTCCAGGAATGCCTGAACCAATCTGTTTGGAATTCTTGGGATCGGCCTTTAGCATGGTGACCTTTTGCTTGGCTGAAAGGCTGCGTTTATCTTCGACATGGATTTCGCGACGGAAGCCGTCCACTTCGAACATGATCGAACACATCCCTTCCTCGTTAGGCACGCCGATACTGACCAGTTTGATGACAAAACGTTTTCCCTTGGATACTTCCACGTCGATGACTTCGCCAACCTTTAGACCATAGAAGAAGGCGTGACTTTCCATCCGCATGAAATCGCCGTACTCCTGGATAAATTCCATATACTCTTTCATCACCTTGGGATACAAGGCGACACTTAGTACTTCCCGATCGTCCAGCTCAACGCCAAATTCTTCCTGGAATTCTTTTTTAATCTGACCAAAATCTTCGTCCGGCAATAATATCCCGGGACGAACGGTGATCGGCTCGATTCCCTTTAAGACGATCTTTTGAAGGTCGGGATCAAACCCACCTTCTGGCTGCCCGATCATACCCTTGTAGAAATCGACCACCGAATCCGGATACGATAATTCTTTGCCCTTGGTTTTGATGTTATCGACGGTTAAGTCATTCTGTACCATAAAGATGGCCAAATCACCAACCGTTTTGGATGAGGGGGTTACCTTGACAATGTCACCCAGCATCAGGTTAGCTTCCATGTATTTTTCTTTGACTTCCCGAAACTTATGCCCTAAACCAAAGCTTTCTACCTGAGCCCGCAGATTGGAGTATTGTCCTCCTGGTATTTCTAGCTTATAAATCTCTGTTGATCCAGATTTCATTTCAGATTCAAACTTGCTGTAAACCTGACGGGTGGTACCCCAATAATCCGAAAGAATCTGTAGTTCATCCTCATTTAAACCGGTGTCTCGCGGGGTGTTTTTCAGGGCGGCGACAATCGAATTCAGCGCTGGCTGAGAGGTTAAACCGCTGACTCCGTTGAGTGCTGCATCAGCAATATCAGCCCCTGCCATTTGTCCAAAGAGCACCGTTGCCACGCCATTCCCGGTGGTATCATGGGTGTGAAGGTGGATGGGTAGACTAACTTCCTGCTTCAAGGCTTCAACCAGCTTATAGGCTGCTCCTGGTTTTAATAAACCAGACATATCTTTGATCGCCAGGATGTGGGCTCCGGTTTTCTCGATCTCCCGTGCCATTCTTAAGTAGTAATCGAGATTATATTTGGTTCGCGATGTGTCTAAAATATCGCCGGTATAACAGATGCTGACTTCCGCGATTTTATCGGTTTTTAATACCTCATCAATGGAAATCTTCATCCCGTCCATCCAGTTAAGCGAGTCAAAAATACGGAAGATATCAATACCGCTTTTAGCGGCTTCCTGAACAAAGGCGCGGATCACATTGTCGGGATAATTCTTGTAACCGACCGCATTGGCACCTCGCAAAAGCATCTGGAATAAAATATTGGGGATCCGTTTGCGCAGTTCATCGAGCCTCCGCCAGGGTGATTCTTTTAAGAAGCGGTAGGCCACGTCAAAGGTTGCGCCACCCCACATTTCCAGAGCAAAGAGATCTGGTGCCAGGGCTGCGGTTTCCCGGGCGATCTTGATCATATCGCGGCTACGCACCCGGGTGGCGGCGATCGACTGATGGGCATCCCGGAAAGTGGTATCAACCAGCAGCAGTTTTTCCTGGTCTTTGATCCATTTGACCAGACCATCTGGTCCCCGTTCATCAAGAATCTGCTTGCTACCGCGGAATTCGGTATCGACAGGAATCGTCGGAATATAGGGCTCATCATAATCCGGCTTGTTGCCAAAGGTTTCATTAACAATAATATTTCCAAAATATTTGAGCACTGTCGAGGCTTCACTTTTCTGATCTTCAATCTCAAACAGCTCGGGGTGATCATCAATAAACTTGGTGTCACAATTTCCGTTAATAAAGGTCGGGTGCTGAAGCACGTTAATCAGAAAATCCTTGTTAGTCTGAACGCCTTCAATTTTCATTTCTTTAAGAGCACGCAGTGCTTTACGGCGGGCATCTTCAAAGTTTCTCGAAAAAGAGGTGCTCTTAACCAGCAAGCTGTCATAATAAGGAGTAATCTCGGCTCCGGTAAAACCATTACCACCGTCGAGGCGAATCCCAAAACCACTGCCGGTACGATAGACATCGAGCCGGCCGGTATCTGGCATAAAGTGATTCTTCGGGTCTTCAGTTGTGATCCGGCATTGGATCGCCGTTCCTCTGGTTTCAACGGAATCCTGACTGGGAATCCCAATTTCTTCGGAGTCGAGCGGTAAGCCTTGGGCGATTAAAATCTGTGACTGTACCAGGTCAATTCCGGTTACCAGTTCGGTGACGGTATGTTCGACCTGAATCCGGGGATTCATTTCAATAAAATAATGGTCGCCTTTTTTATCGACTAAAAACTCAATCGTTCCGGCATTCCGGTAGTTTACTTCTTTGGCCAGTCTGATAGCATCCTTACAGATCGCCTGACGCTGTTCGTCATTGATGCTTAATGATGGGGTAAATTCGACGATTTTCTGGTGTCGCCGCTGGATTGAGCAATCGCGCTCAAAAAGATGCACGATATTGCCATGATTATCACCTAGAATCTGTACTTCTATATGTTTCGGCTCTTCCAGGTACTTTTCAACAAAAATGGTGCCATCACCAAAGGCTTTGGTTGCTTCACTGGTAGCCGAATGGAATTCTTTTAGCAAATCTTTTTCTTCGCGGACAATTCGCATCCCTCGTCCGCCACCGCCAGCCGCTGCTTTTAAAATAATCGGATAACCGGCTTTCTTTGCAAACTCAAGCGCTTCAGAATCCGAGTTGATCGGTTTTTCGACTCCGGGAATGGTTGGCACGTTGACACTTTTGGCAACAATCTTTGATTGAATCTTGTCGCCCATCTTTTCCATCATTTCGTGGGTTGGTCCGATAAAGACGATTCCTTCCTCTTCACAGCGTTTTGCAAAAAGTGGGTTTTCGGCGAGAAAACCGTAACCGGGATGAATGGCATCGACCTCTTTTTTCTTGGCCAAGGTGATGATCTTGTCCATATCCAGATAAGCTTCGACCGGTCCACTGGTACCGGTAATTAGATAAGACTCGTCTGCCTTTGTTCTAAAAAGGGACAGTTTATCTTCTTGTGCATAAATTGCCACGGTATGAATGCCAAGCTCCTGACAAGCCCGAATAATCCGGATGGCAATTTCTCCTCGATTTGCGATTAATACTTTATTAAACTTTTTCATCTTTCCTTCTACTTTCTTGGATGCATTTTTATGCATCAATAATCCTCATCTGCCAAAAATTAATTGTAGCTATTATATAAAATTGTATGGAAATATTAAAGCTATTTTTTCAGGAATGACAAATTATTTTTTTCCGCTGCAGATTGGTATTCAATTCAGCCTCAAAATCGATTCCTGATCACTTCTGCTTAATGTTTTCTTTATTTAACTTTTCTGTTTCAGCCTGGTAATGATATTTTTTGAGCACTGCATAGTCGACTCTTTGGGGGCGCCTGACGGTTTTCTTTGGAGCCCGCTTATAATCGGTTAACTTGCATGATCTTCCATTTTTTTCTTTTGCTTTGGCTTTTTCGGTTATTTCTTTTTCTAGACGTTGAAAGCCATAGCGTCTTTCCGTCTCTGCTTCCATTTTCTGATTATCAGAATAGAGGGTGGTTGAGAGACGTCTTACGATAAAATAACCAGGAATAACAATCACCAAAACAATCATGAGCATGCCAATATTCATAACTATTGACCTCTTTTGATCTTTTCTTTTTTTTGGATCCAGTCCTTCTGATAGTCCTTGCTGGAAACCAAAATCTCCCGCAGAAAGCGTTCGTATTCTTTGCTGTAATTTTTGTTTTTAAGCTGGATCAGGTTCTTTTCCAACATTTTTTCCTCCCGGTCTTGATCGAATATATTACCATGATTATTGAATTTATATTCAGCCACAGCCTGGATGCAGTCCATTCGGCTTTCAAAAAGCGCCCGCATCTGAGCATCAATCTCATCAATTTTATTTCTGATTTCATCTAATGATTTCAATCGCTACCTCCTATAGTAAAAAATCTGCCAAACAGATGGCGGTGGCCGCTTCTACCACGGGAAAGGCTCGAATCACAATACAGGGATCATGGCGACCTTGTATTTTAACAGTCGCATCGTTCATCTCAGCCAGATTAATGGTCTGCTGTTCTTTGCCAATCGAAGGCGTCGGCTTAAAAGCCACCTGAAAAACAATCGGCATCCCGTTGGATATCCCACCATTGATGCCACCATTGTAGTTGGTCACAGTCTCAATCTGGCCATCCTTGATTCGCAGACCATCATTGGTTTGAGAACCCCGCAAGCTGACCATCTCAAAACCAGCCCCAAAGGTTACCCCTTTTACCGCGGGAATCGAAAATAACAACCCTGAAAGGCGACTTTCGATGGATTCGAAAAAGGGATTACCGATTCCCGCTTCCAGACCGGTGATAAAGCCTTCCACCGAACCACCCAGCGAATCCTGATCTTCCATTGCCTTAATAATCGCCTCTTTCATGACTGCTTCCAGATTAGCATGATAAAGTGGAAAGGCCGGATTTTTAAAACCGTTGCTTAGGGTTTGATAGACCTGCCAATCGTCAATCGGGGCATCTTTTACCTGGCCGATCGATACAATCCGACTGCCGATCCCCAGCTTTGGTCGGATTACGCTTAACACCGCTTTGGCAATCGCGCCGGCAAAAACCAGCGGTGCTGTCAACCGGCCGGAAAAGTGACCGCCGCCGCGATAATCCTGAAAACCGCCATAACGGGCGTTAGCCGTATAATCAGCATGACCTGGTCGCATCAGATCCTTGGTTTTGGCATAATCGCCAGAACGCGTATTTTCATTGCGGATCAGGCCGGCCAAGGGTGCGCCGGTGGTTTTACCATTAAAAATACCACTAAGGACTTCGATTTGATCGCCTTCTTTGCGGGGGGTTGCCAGCGGGTTTCCCCGGGCTGCCCGGCGGTTTAACTCATGCTGAACCCCATCCAGATCGATATCAATCCCAGCAGGGAGCCCATCGATGACCGCACCGATACCATTACCATGGGATTCACCAAAAATCGACAACTTAAATTTATTTCCCCAGGTCGAGCCCAATCCACTCACCTCCCATTGCTTTAAAATCTTCCCAAAAGTGCGGGTAGGATTTATTGACGGCTTCGGCACCATCGAGAATGATATTTCCATTGGCACAAATCGAAGCAATCGCTACGGCCATCGCAATCCGATGATCATTATGGCTCTGCACATGCCCCCCGGTAAAGCCGGAAACCCCGTGAATCACCAGTCCGTCGGATGTTTCTACAATATTGCCACCTAGTTTGTTGAGTACATCAGCGGTCGCCATCAACCGGTCTGACTCTTTAAAGCGCAGTCGCTCACCATTGATAATGGTGGTGGTGCCGCCACTCAGGCTGCCTAAGACTGCCAGAATCGGAACCAGATCGGGACACTGGGATACATCGATGACAATCCCGTGGGTATCTGATTTTTTTACGACCAGGCCCTCTGCTTCAGTGCTGATTGCTCCACCCATTTGCTTGATCAGATCAACGATCACCTTATCGCCCTGAAACGAGGCCAGATCCAGATCCCGGCAGTCGATCATTTCACCAATAGCGCCGGCAACCAGCCAGAATGCCCCCTGCGAAAAATCACCTTCGACCCGGTAATGACAGGGGCTATAAGCCTGATTTCCCTTGATTAGAAAACGCTGATCATGATCGTTGACAATCGCAATCCCAAACTGTTTTAAAACATCCAGGCTAATGTCAAGATAGGGTTTAGATTCCAGCTTCGAGGTCAGTTCAATGACTGAATCACCGTCGAGCAAGGGCAAGGCAAAAAGCAAGCCGGTAATAAACTGCGAACTTACCCCGCCATCAATCTGATAGCTGCCGGGAGTCAGCGTCCCTTCCAGCGCTAGTGGTAAATCCTGTTGTTGATTCAAATGTTCAAACTGAATTGCTTTTTCTTTAAATATTTCATAATAGGGCTTCATCGGACGGGTAACCAGGCGACCCTTTCCAGTAATCACCGCCCGTTTGGGCTGAAGCAGCACAATCGGGATAATAAAACGCAGCGTCGACCCCGACTCATTGCAAGCAATGGTCTCAGTCTTTAGCGCCAGCGGATCGCAACCGTTAATTTTTAATGTAAAACGCCCGTTTTGCTCTTCCTGATAAGAAATACCGGCCCCCAATGCGGTCATTGCGTCGCAGGTAGCAATCATATCCTGAGACATCAGCACATTTGAAATCACGCTTTCGCCCTTAGCCAGCCCCGCCGAAATAATCGCCCGGTGACTGACACTCTTGGAAGGCGGTATTTCCAAACTGCCCCTTAATAATCTTGGTGTAATCTCTATCGTTCTCATTTTCTTCCTCTTTTACTTTTTCGACTTCGCAAATGGACAAATAGATAACCCCGTACCGACAATGACCTAAGATTAACAATTGGTCGGTACGGTAAGTTATCTCTCTGTTTATTTGCAGCTATTATCTAAACAGTTCGATGGCCTGGGGTTTCTGGATTTTGACAATCTGAGCCTTGCCGATTTTTTCCAGGGCACAGATGTAAAGCGACTCATTCTCAAACTTCTTATCGGTGAACAATATTTCCTGAACCTTGTCGAGGGGCATTTTGGGAAGCTCCGTTGGCAAACCATAATTATCGAGGATTTCAATAATATTGTCGTAGGTATCCTTCTGGCTGATCCCTTCAGCGACAGTTTTTTTAGTGATCTGTGCCATCCCGATAGCTACCGCTTCACCGTGAGAGTATTTTTTAAATTTAAAATAGGTTTCCACCACATGGCCGACGGTATGTCCAAAATTTAAAATCCGCCGCAAGCCCTGTTCATGCTCATCGGTCTGAACCACATCCCGTTTAATCTGACAGCATTTGGCAATGATCTCTTCCATATCCTCGACTAGATCCTCATAATAAGCATATCCCATCAGTTTGACAAAAAGTGGCGCACTGCTGATACAGCCGTACTTGATAACCTCGGCCATGCCATCAATCATATAATGATCGTCAAGGGTCTCCAGGAATAAGGGATCAATGATAACGGCCTTGGGTTGATGAAAAGCCCCGACCAGGTTTTTGCCATAATCCAGATCAATCCCCACCTTTCCGCCGACACTACTGTCAACCTGCGCCAGTAATGACGTCGGTACCTGGATCAGATCAATGCCGCGAAGATAAGTTGCCGCGCAAAAGCCGCCTAAATCTCCAACCACACCACCACCCAAGGTCAGGATGGCATCACTGCGGGTGATATTGCATTTAACTAATTCACTATAAATTTCGGCGGTTTGAGACAGACACTTGCTGGCCTCTCCCGGCGGAATGACAATGCTATAAACCTTGGGGCCAGCTTGACGAACCTGACGTTCGACCTCACTTAAATACTCTTTGGCAACGTTTTTATCGGTGATGATGACCACCTTATGATACTCGGAAAAGAGCGCTCTCATTTGGGACAACCGCCCTTTAATGCCTTTTTCAATGATAATCGGGTACTGGTGTGTATTCTCTGTTTTGCAAATTAATTCCTTCATTTTCTCGGCTCCTTTAAAATCTTAACCTCTATTATATCATAGTTTTTTCAATTTAAAACCATAAAGCATTGTCCCGGACTTTTTAACTGCTTTAAATGTGTTAACACCTGTCTTTCTGATAAAGACAGATTTGCTTATAAAAGAACCGTCTTGGATAAGACGGTTCTTTTCTTTCTATCGGTCTTCCTTGAAATAATTTTTACCAAGCCAGGCGGGTTCTTTTTTGTTGCTGGTCTTACGCATCGAGGTAAAGATCAAAACAAACACCGTGGCCAGGTAAGGCAGGGCTGTGAAGAAGTAAATCGAAACCGGCAGGGTGTATTGCTGGAGCCAGAAACTGGCAATATCCAGGGCTCCAAAGAAGTAGGCGCCCAGCAAGGCTTTGCCGGGATTCCACATCGCAAAAATAACCAGTGCCACCGCGATCCAACCCCGGCCGCTGACCACATTAACCGGATAGATACTGATGTAAACCAAGGATAAAAAGGCACCGCCCAGACCACACAACGCCCCACAAAGGGCAATATTGAAATATTTATACTGATCCACCGGAATGCCACTAGCATCAGCCGCCACCGGATTTTCCCCGACCATCCGGGTATTTAAACCCCACTTGGTTTTATAGAGATAGATATAAATAGCAATCACCAGAAAATATGAAAAATAGACATAAACACTCTGGTTGAAAAAGATCTGTCCGATGTATGGGATATCACCCAAAACCGGCAGCTTGATCGGGGCAAAAAAAGTGGTAATCGCTTCTGGCACCTTTTTACCGACAAAGTTCTTGCCAAAGAAAGCCGCAAAACCAACCCCAAAAATACTGAGGGTCAACCCGGTAACAACCTGATTGGCCTTCAAACTAATCGTCAGGAAACCGTAAATTAGCGCCCCACAGGCTCCGGCCAGCGCCGCGCAAAGCACTGCGATGTAGGGGTTACCAAAGGTGAATCCGGCGATAAAACCGACTACTGCGCCCATTTGCATCATCCCTTCGACCCCAAGATTCAGGTGACCGACCTTTTCTGAAATAATTTCTCCCAAGGTCGCATAAAGCAAACAGGTTCCGGCCTTTACCGCAGCCGTTAAGAAAAAAACAAATTCCATTATGCCACCTCTCTTTTGGTTTTATCAGAAACAAAGCGGTACTGTATGACAAACTCACTGCCCAAAATAAAAAACAGGATGATCGCCTGGATCATTTCTGCCACCGAACCAGGAATCTGGAAGGCTGTTTGAATATAAGAGGCCCCCTGCAATAAGACCGCAAAGGCAAAGGAATTAACCACTACAAAGGGTACCTTGAGTCCCGAGAGCCAGGCTACGATAATGGCCGTGAAACCCAAACCGCCAGTGATTTGCGTCGATAACGCCCCGCTGACACTGGTGACTTGCATCATCCCCACCACACCACATAAGCCGCCACTGATAAGGGCGGCGATCATAATCGTTTTAGTGACATTGATACCGATGTATCTGGCAGTATTCTCACTTTCACCCAAAACTGCAATTTCAAATCCGATTTTGGAGCGGTTCATAAAATAATACATGACCAGGACAATAATAACCGCCATCAGAATGCTTAAATTAAAACCACTGGCACTGGGTAATAAAGCGTTTTGGGGAAGATTGGCAATTTTAGGCATCCCGCTGGCTGCCGGATCCTTCCAAAAATCATATTGCAAAGCGGTTACCAGTGTTAATGCGATGTAGTTAAGCATCAGCGTAAAGAGGGTCTCATTGGTTCCGAAGCGCGCCTTTAAAAAGGCCGGAACGATCAGCCAAACGGCACCAAAGAAAAAAGAAACCACAATCATCAGGGTTAACATGATCGGCAAGGGCAGGTCTGGTAGCAACCGTACCACCAGCGTAGTTCCGACTGCCCCCATCAGAAACTGACCCTCGGCACCAATATTCCAGAAGCGCATCTTAAAGGCTACCATTACTCCTAAAGACAATACCAGCAAGGGTACCATTTTTTCGATGGTGGCCGCAAAGCGATAGACTGAACCAAAACAGCCCTGAATGATCCCAAAATACAACTCAAAGGGATTGGCTCCAGCCACCAGCACAAGAATTGAAGCCAATGCCAACGCCGCCAATACAGCCGCTAGCCGAACAACTATTTTTTCCCGGGTCTTGGGAATATCTTTTTTTACGATATGGAGCATGCTTGTTCTCCTTCACTAATTACCCCGGACATCATTAATCCAATGGCTTCTTTGGTGGTTTTTCTGGGATCCACAATCCCTGTTACCCGGCCTTCGCATAAAACCAGAATGCGATCGCAAAGACTCATCAGAACGTCCAAGTCTTCACCGACATACATAATTGGTTTCATTTTTGCTTTTTGCTCATTGAGCAGTTCATAAATAATCTGTGACGATCCCACATCCAGACCCCTGGTGGCATAGGCGGTGACAAGCAGTTTCGGTTCCAATTCAATCTCCCGGCCCAATAATACCTTTTGAATATTCCCACCGGACAACAAACTAACGGCATGATTTTCAATCGCCGGGGTCGACACATTAAGCCGTTCAACCAGGGCTTCGGCCTTGTCCCGGGAAACTACCCGGGAAATTCCCATCCCTTTTTTGTTGCGGTAATCTTTTAACAAGACATTGTCAATGATATCCATCGAGGAAACCAGACCCATTCCCAATCGATCCTCGGGAACAAAGCTTAAGCTGATCCCCATCTGACTGATTTTCTCAGGATTCTTTCCAACGATGTTTTCGCCTTCAAAAATAATCTCGCCAGATTTAAGATGATAGAGTCCGGCGATGCCTTCGCAAAGTTCTTTCTGGCCACTACCAGCAATACCGGCAACCCCAAGAATTTCGCCAGCATAGAGATCAAAGCTGACATGATCCAGAATATGAACCTTGTTTCGGTCAATGGCGGTGATCGCTTTGACTTCCAAAGCCTTTGGACCCCGTTCCACCGCAACATAGGGAACATTCAGTTCCATCATATCACCAACCATCATCCCGGCCAGCTCCTGGGGGGTCGTTTCATCTTTATTAACCGTCTGAATGGTGGCACCCTTACGCATAATCGTAATCCGGTCGCTGATTTCCATGACTTCTTCTAGCTTGTGGGTTATGATAATCACTGAACAGCCTGTTGCCACCATTTTCTTGACAATTTCAAAGAGATTTTGAATTTCCTGGGGAGTCAGTACTGCTGTCGGTTCATCCAGAATGAGAATGTCAGCCCCCCGATACAAAACCTTGAAAATTTCGAGACTCTGCTTCTCGGCAACTGACATTTCATAAACCTTCTTATTGGGATTAATGTCCATTCCCAGTTGAATAATCAATTTCCCCATCTCATCTAAAATCTTTTTCTTATTTAAAAAAGGGGTTGTTTTGCGACTACCGGCGGCAACATTTTCCATCGCTGAAAAAACATCGACCAGCTTGTAGTGTTGCGGCAACATCCCAATGCCCAAGTCCAGGGCTATTTTCGGAGAATTAATATTAACCGCTTGTCCCTTCACTTCAATTTGTCCCGAATCCGGCATATAGATGCCATTTAGAACATTCATCAGTGAACTCTTACCGGCTCCATTTTCTCCTAAGATAGCGTGTACTTCTCCCTTTTTTAATGAAAATTCCACATGATCCAGGGCTTTGACCTTACCAAATACCTTTGTGATATTTTCCATTTTAACCACATAATCATTATTCATATTTTCACCTTTACTAAAAATAGCGGACAGAGTCAGAAGACTCTGTCCGTTAACCTTTTTGTGCTAATTTTTACTATTTTAAACTACCGACTACATTATCAACAAACCAGTCCATACTTAACAGCGCTTCATCTGTCATCGTTGTTCCGGAAGTCACTTTGACGGTACCGGACTGATCTTTTAATTCGCCAGCGAAGATCACCAGTTGTCCTGATTTGATCGCCGCTTCAGCGGTGTCAACCTGAGCTTGGGCGGTTCCTGGTACCAGAGCTGTCAGGTCATCTAGTAAAACGATGCCATCATTCATATCACCCCAGTATTGCTGTGATTTCCAGGTTCCATCAATTACTGCTTGAACGGTATCGGTGTAGTAACCGCTAAAATCCCAAAGCGGTGCAGTCATGTATACTTCAGGCATGGTTGCTGCCGCACTTAAATCATAACCAATCGATAATTTGCCCGCTTCTTTAGCGGCTTCCATGGTAGCGGTGGAATCCTGATGCTGAGCGGTTACGTCACAACCTTGTTGGATCAGCGCTTCAGCAGCTGCTTTTTCAACGGTTGGATCATACCAGGTGTTTGTCCAGGAAA